>JAGODW010000019.1 GCA_017998025.1 Spirochaetales bacterium | reverse complement strand
TTCTCTCCCAACGGGGATGGGGTAAAGGATGTTGTACGTTTCATTCCTCTGGTAGCAGTAAACGAGGGGATAGAACGGTATGATCTTTCAATCCACAGAACGGACGGAACCCAGGTGCGGACCTACCAGGGTAGAGGACGGGTTGATTCGGAATATCTCTGGGACGGAAGGGATGGAAACGGGAATCGGGTTCCTGACGGCGATTATTCTGCTGAATTGATCGTTTTATATTTGAATGGAAACAGGGAAACTTCTCGAATCGGGTCTATACAGATAGATACGGTAAGCCCCCGGGTAGAGGTTTCTGCTCCGTATGTTCTGTTCTCGCCGGATGGAGATGGGCAGAAAGATACATTGTCTATCGTTCAATCTTCCTCTCTGGAAAATCAGTGGGAAGGATCCATTGAAAACAGCTTCGGAACCATTGTCAGAAAGTTTAACTGGAGCGGTACGGCACCTTCTTTTCTCTGGGACGGTAAGGATGGCTCGGGAAATATTGTCCCGGATGGAGTGTATCGGTACATAGTCCGATCAGAGGATGCGGCCGGAAACAAAGGACAGGGAGTAATCCCCCAAATCCGGGTGGATACTCGTCGGGTATCCGCCTTTCTAACGGTGAACACTCCTGGTTTTTCTCCGAACGGGGATGGGGTACGAGATGTTCTTGAAATTACCGTACTGCTCAACATGACGGATGGGCTGGAAGGGTGGACTCTCAGTCTCCTGGATCAGACGAATACAGTACGAAAAACCTACAAAGGGACAACCCTTGTTTCTCCCCTCCGAATACAATGGAACGGCAGGTCCGATGAAGGAAAGATCATAGAAGGAACGTACACAGCCAACTTTGAGGCTGTTTTTACCAAGGGGAATCGCCCCACGGCTAAATCGAGTTCATTTATTCTGGATGTTTCAGGGCCGGTTCTTTCTGTTTCCCTCAATCCGCTGCCATTCTCACCGGATAATGATGGAATTGCTGATGAATTGTACATTAGAACTGGAGCTGTAGATACAAGCCCTATTGAGTCGTGGAGTTTCATTATTTACGACAGAAACAATATTGTATTCCGAAGTTTCAGCGGGAAGGGACAACCGCCGGAAACTATCATCTGGGATGGATATTCTGATAAGGGAGAGCTGGTAATATCCGCGGAAGATTACAAGTTTACCTTCCGGGTGAAAGATGTGTATGGAAACAGTCGGGAAGAACGGGGTTTGATTCCTATTGATATCCTGGTAATCCGGGAAGGGGATCGATTGAAGATTAAGATTTCCAGTATTAACTTTGCTCCTAACAGTCCGGAAGTAATCCTTGATCAATCGGAGCAGGGGAAGAAAAATGCAGCTGTTCTAAACCGGTTGGTTGAAGTTCTTACAAAGTACAGCAACTATCAAATCCGGATCGAAGGACATGCAAACAATATCTCCGGCACGCTGCGGGAAGAAGTAGAAGAATTACAACCTCTCTCCCTGGCCCGAGCCCAGGCGGTACGGCGGATATTGATAGAGAGAGGACTGGGAGCACGAAGGATAGATGTGGAAGGAAAGGGGGGAAAGGAGATGCTCTATCCATCCAGCGATTTGGAAAACAGCTGGAAAAATCGGAGGGTAGAGTTTATTTTGATCCGATAGGTGCATGAAAAAAGTAACGGTTCTTTTGATTGTTCTCGGCGTGTTCCTCTTTGGATTCGGGATAGGGGGGGGCTTGCTGCTGGGCTACTTAAACTCTCCCCCTCCCGTAACAGAAGAAAAACAAGTCGAGTTTTCTGTCGCAAAGGGGGAAAGCTTAAATTCAATCGCCGAACGGTTGGAACAAAGTGGGATTATTCGTTCAAAGTATTTTCTTATAGGGATAAGTAAATGGAAAGGTACAGAGAGAGCATACCAGGCCGGATACTATCTTTTGCCTCTAGGAAAGACCACTCTCTATATCCATGACTTCCTGACAACAGGTTCTCAAACGCTCTTTAAGGTTACCATTCCCGAAGGTTGGACCTGTAGCCGAATCGGACGATTATTGGAGAGCAAGGGTATTGTTTCTTCTCGTGATTTTTTAGAAGCTTCTCAGAGCCCTGAACTTCTTAAGCGGTATGGAATCCCTTCTGTCCATGTAGAGGGATATCTCTTTCCAGAAACCTACCTTTTCCCCAAGGAGTACTCTGCTTTAAAAGTGATAGAGGCTATGGTAGAGACGTTTTTCCAGCGGATTTCTAGAATTCAGGGTAAGGGGAACTCTCTTACGGATGAGGAATTATATGCAAAGGTTACCCTGGCCTCTATTGTTGAGCGGGAGTATCGAGATGCTGAAGAAGCTCCGATTATTGCATCTGTATTCATAAACAGGCTCAAAGCACGGATGCCCCTGGGGTCTTGTGCAACAGTTGAGTATGTCTTAACAGAACAGCTCGGCAGACCGCATCCGGATGTCTTGACCTACGAAGATCTGGAAGTATCTTCTCCCTATAACACCTACACACATCTAGGGCTGCCTCCCGGCCCTATCTGTAATCCGGGAGAAACCGCTTTACATGCTGCCTTTTATCCGGCTGAGACAGATTATAGATATTTTGTTTTGAGAGATCCTGAAGCAGGCAAACACTTTTTTTCCCGGACCCTCCAGGAACATATGAAGGCGAAAGTATTATATTTAAAGAAAATTCAACCAGGTGGTTGATTTGTGAATATTCCCGATTCTATTATTCGTCAGGTTGCTGAAAAAACCGATATACTGGAAGTGGTAGGACACTATACGTCTCTTCAAAAGACGGGGAACCGCTATCGGGGATTGTGCCCATTCCATCAGGAGAGGACTCCTTCCTTCTATGTACAGCCCGAGAAAGGCCTATTTTACTGTTTTGGATGCAACAAGGGTGGGAATGTTTTTCAATTTATCATGGAGATTGAACATCTCAGTTTTCCTGAAGCGGTTCGGTATTTAGGGGAAAAATGCGGTATTGCAGTTGTTGATACATGGGAAGAATCTGCACCGGAAACGGTAAAAAGAAACGGAGCCCTGATCGATCTCCTTCATCGAGTTGCGAAGAGTTTTCATTATATTCTAATAGAAACATCAACAGGAAATTCGGCAGTACAGTATTTACATGACCGCGGACTTGAGGATTCGATCATAAAGAAGTTCCTTTTAGGGTACTCACCGCCTGATCCTCTTTGGCTGAAACGGTTCCTCCAGGGAAAAAACTATTCCTCAGACTTTCTTCAGCATACAGGGCTTTTTTCATCTAAGAATCCCGATCGCTCCTTCTTCACAGGAAGAATCATGTTTCCGATTTATTCTTTACAGGGAGAAATAGTAGCGTTTGGCGGTAGAATCCTGCAGGGGCAGGGGCCGAAATATCTGAATTCACCGGAATCTTCCTTATTCAAGAAGGGGGAAACTCTTTACGGATTCTTCCATGCTAAGGAGGCCATTCGAAAGGCACGTTCTGTAGTTCTGGCGGAAGGGTATATGGATGTATTAGCCCTCCATCAGGCTGGCATAGAAACAGCGGTTGCACCGTTGGGAACTGCATTTACATCAATGCAGGCCCGCTTGATCCGTCGTTTTGCCGATCAGGTGATTCTATTTTTTGATCAGGATACGGCAGGAATACAGGCAGTACGGAGAGCAGCAATTCTCTGTGAGCAGGCAGAGATAGAAGTTCGGGTTGCAGATGCAGGCCAATTCCCGTACAAAGATCCAGCAGAATTTATCCAAAATCAACAAAAAGACGAGTTGCAAAAGATTGTGAAATATTCTATACCTATACTTGAATTCTTGTTGCAAAAATCTGCTCGGGATGGGAACAAGGAAGGTCTACAAGAAAAACAGTTGAAAGTATGGGATCTCTTTCCGTATATTGAAAGTGTAGCCTCGGAAGTAAAGAGGGACAATGCTATCAGTCAAATAGCAGAATATTTCCAGATTGATAGAGAGTCTGTTCGGAAAGATTTTTTAAAAAAGAGATGGATTGCACAGGAGAGGATAGAAGCGCAGGAAGGAAAACAGAAAGAAACGATTCAACGTACTCCAGAGCTAGTACTTATGATTATTGCTCTAGAGAGTAGAAGAATATTTGAAGAAGTGAGATCCCGTGTTTCCCTGGAGGATTTTGTAGATCCGGGAGGGAGGGAGTTGTTTATTTCTCTGGAGGAAATGTATCGGCAAGAGGGATGGGAACCCCATAAGGTTCTGGAGAGTATTCAAGACGAAACCTTACGAACATTTGTACTAAGTAAATTTATGACTGAAGAGTTTAAATTAAACCAGGAAAAACTAATTCGAGATAGTGTGATTTTTCTGAAAAGAAGGAATTTAGAAAATCAACGCAAGGATGTAATAAAAGAAATACGAGTTTGTCAGCAGAACGGTCAAGAGGAAGCACTTACCGAGTTGCTGGAGAAAAAAATGTATTTAGATGGAGAGCTGTTAAAATTGAGGGTTGTCGAGGATGAGTGATCTGGAAAAAGACCCGGCGGTTATCAAACTCCTGGAGTATGCTACAAATAAGAAGACTATCAGTTATGATGAAGTCCAGGATTTTCTCCCAGATGCCATCGTAAACTCAGAAAAGATGGATGAAATTATTGCTCTGCTGGCAGAACATAACATCCACCTCGAGGAGGAAGACGTTTCTCTGGAGGAACTGGAAGAGCCGATAAAACTAGAAAAGAAAAAAAAGCTTGTTCTCCGGGATAAGGATTCTGCCATTGATGATCCGATTCGGTTGTATCTACGGGAAATCGGAAAAGAAAACTTGTTGACTGCTGAACAAGAAGTAGAGCTTTCTAAAAAAATGGAAGAAGGGGAAACGATCATAAAGGATGTGATCAAGCAATCCAGCATGCTTATTCCTGAGTTCTACTTGCTTGCCCAGCGGGCTTTCTCCAAAAAAGATCCCCGGGAAATGAATCTTTCTAAGAAAGAAATCAGTGAATATTTAGCTGAACGAAGGCGCATTGTTCAATGTTACAAAGAATTATTAAAAGAAATTATTGCAGAGTTAAAAGCCTATATGGAGCAAAAAAAGCGAATTTTAGCTCATGGGGGGGGTATCTGGGAAGATGAGGAATTAAACCAGAAGAGGGAACAATTAAAAGAATATCTACAGCATATTGAAATTCATCCAGAGGAAATACTTCAATTTTCTGAAAAATTCATTGTGGCTGCAAAAAAAATCAAGAAATACCGGAAGGATCAAGAAAAGATCGAAAAGCGGCTCCGGGTAACGAGTGTTCGGGATTTACGTGCTCTGGGAAGAGGTCTCACACTTCCTGATAAACGAATGAAAATCGAGGAAGAGTTAGGATTATCTGCGGATGAAATTAAAGAAGAAATACGGCAAGTTCAGGTAACAGAAAAGAAACTGAAAAACCTGGAAATCGAATTTGAAGAATCTGCGGCAAATATCCTGAAGATGGCGAAAGAAATCCTTCGGGGAAAAACCATGATGCAGACTGCCAAAGATCGACTCATAAAGGCAAACCTCCGTTTGGTGGTGAGTATAGCAAAAAAGTATACGAATCGAGGATTACACTTTTTTGATCTTGTACAGGAGGGGAATATTGGCCTGATAAAGGCTGTGGAAAAGTTTGAGTATCGAAAAGGATACAAGTTTTCGACTTATGCTACCTGGTGGATTCGACAGGCTATTACGCGGAGCATCTCAGATCAAGCTAGAACTATACGGGTTCCGGTCCATATGATTGAACAGATCAATAAGGTTGTACGAGAATCCCGTCAACTGATGCAGGTTCTGGGAAGGGAACCGACGGATGAAGAGGTTGCAGAACGGTTGGGATGGTCTATTTCCCGGGTAAAGTCTGTAAAAAACGTTGCACGGGAACCGATATCATTGGAGACTCCCATTGGCGAGGAGGAAGATTCCCTGTTAGGAGATTTTATCGAAGACAAGGATGTGGAAAATCCTTCTACACAGACTGCTTTTACCCTTCTGCAAGAACAACTGCGGGATGTACTTTCTACCTTGCCGCCACGGGAACAAGAGGTACTCAAAATGCGGTTTGGATTGGATGATGGGTATTCCTTGACTCTGGAAGAGGTAGGATTGTATTTTAATGTTACCCGTGAAAGAATACGACAGATCGAGGCTAAAGCGTTACGCCGCCTAAGACACCCGAAGCGAAGCCGAAGGTTGAAGGATTATTTAGATCATTAATAAAGAGGGGATGCATGATTCAAGAAATATTTGATAAACTGAGAACATTGCAGGATATTCTTTCTGCGAAATACGCATTAGAGCAAGAAATTCAGGAGATTCCCAGGGCACTGGTGACGAAAAGTGAAGTACTGTCTCGATTAAAAAAATCTTTTATTGAGAAAAATGAGCAGTACGAAGCTACAAGGCAGCGGATTAAGACTCTTCAAGAGAAAATGCTGGAAGCGGAACAGAATAGGGAAAAACTAGAATCGCAGATGGATCTAATTAAGACCCAGAGAGAATATGAAGCGCTGGACAAAGAAATACGGGATGCAGCAGAAAAAGAGCTGCAGTTCCGGAGGGATCTTCAGAAGGAAGAGAAAGTTCTTGAAGAAATGGCCCATGTATTGGAACGGGAAGAGTCTCTCATAAAAGAACAAGAAGAAGAACTTCAAAGAGAACAAGAAAAAATCCGAACGGAAATAGAAAGCCGAAAAGCTCAGCTAGCATCTTTAGAAGAGCAGGAGAAGGAATTGATCCCTGGTTTGGACCCGGAGATGCTGTTTAAGTTTGAGAGGATTATCCGAAGCAAATCTGGTTTAGGGATCGTTCCCTTAAAACGAGGAGTATGTTCCGGTTGCCATATGATTCTTCCCATTCAATTTGTTAACGAAGTACGGAGCGGGCAATCGATTCTCTTCTGCCCCTACTGCAGCCGTATATTGTTCTACGAAGAAGAAGGAGAAGATGTATACCTGGTAGAGACTTCCGAAGAACCGATCTTCGAAATTGACGACTTTGAGGCAGAAGACGAGGAAGAGTTCGAAGAAGAGAGCGGTGAGGAAGAGTACGAGAGGGAAGAACTGGAAGGGGAACTAGAGGAGGAAGATGAAGAGGTGGAGGATGAAGAGGAAGAGGAACTGGAGGAAGACGAGGTAGAAGAAACAGAAGAAGAAATATAATTATAAGAATATATGCGGCAGGCTAGGCCGTCGCCCATAACGGGAGGAAAGTCCGGGCTCCGTAGAGCATGGCACCGGGTAATACCCGGACATCTGAAAGGATGATAGAAAGTGCCACAGAAAATATACCGCCTCCCCAAAGGGGGTAAGGGTGAAAAGGTGGTGTAAGAGACCACCGCTTCGATGGTAACATCGAAGGCAGGGCAAACCTTGCCAGGAGCAAAGTCAAGAAGCGGAGAGGTGCTCCCTTATATCCGCGGGTAGACTGCAGGAAGGCTTCGGTAACGAAGCCTGTAGATAGATGACGGTCCCTGACAGAACCCGGCTTATCGGCCTGCCGTTTTTTTTATTATCAGGGGGGGGAATGGAGGTGGCGGGAATTGAACCCGCGTCCTGCGACGGATACATCGAGTCTTCTACAGGTTTATCTGGTTCTAAAAGTTTCGGATGAAGGCAAGCGAACCAGACGCTTACTTTTATCCCAGTCCGGTTTTGTTTCTCTCCCCCAGGCCGGACCCAGGGTTTGAAGAGCCCTGGTTTCTTACAAGTTCACAGATCCTCAAGGCTGCGTATCTGGAACCCGTGGCTACAGCTTACGCTGCGGCCAATTGATAATCTGCTTCGTTGGCAGTTATATTTTTTTGCCGTTTTAGGAGTACGGCGCTCCACCTGCAACTCGACACACCTTCGTCCCAGTCGAAACCGGTGCACCCCCTCTTTATAGAAAGAGTTTCTGTTTAAATAATACGCAAAAAAGGACAGATTGACAACCCTGAATTGCCCTTCCATTGGGCATCATCGAATTTTGAACTCACGCTCTGCTTCTCGTCGAAGATCCCTTTCTTTAATGACCTCACGTTTATCCGCCAGTTTCTTCCCTTTACAGACTCCCAGCTCTATCTTGACCCGTCCATTTTTCAAGTAGACCTTAAGGGGAATCAGGGTATACCCTTTTTCATCTACTTTTCGGGTCAATCGTTTTATTTCCTGTTTATGTACAAGAAGTTTTCGTTCCCGGTCGGGAATATGATTGAAAATATTCCCCTGCTCGTAAGGGGTAATATGAAAACCTACCAGCCAGAGCTCTCTATCAAGGATCTTTCCATAGGCATCGGCAAAAGAAAAGTTCCCTTTTTTTACAGATTTCACCTCTGTACCTTGAAGGGCTATTCCACATTCTAACGTTTCATCGACAGTGTACTGGAACCGGGCCTTGCGGTTTTCTGCTAAAATTTTTATCGCTTCCATGTTAGTTCCGTGGGACAGCTTTTATGCGGAATCCTAAATAGGGAGTACACCAGGAAGGGGGTTGCGCACCCCGGGTCGATACCGTAATAGATTCGGAAGTATTTACATAGCTTCCTCCTCGAACTACCCGTTCTGATCCCTCCCGTTTTAAAACGCCGGGGAACAGGTAGGCTGCAGGGGCAAACCAATCTTCTGTCCACTCCCATACATTTCCCAGGAGAAACCGTAAGCCTAAACGGCCTTTGAGGCCTAGCTGAACAGGATGGATTTCTCCAGAGAAAGATTGAATTTCAGGAATAAAATCTAAGGACGCTGCCCATTCCCATTCCGCTTCTGTGGGTAGCCCAAAATGGTACGCAGGGAATTTTTCTTCTAACCAGGCACAGTAAGCTTTAGCGGCAAAGTAAGAAACTTCACGAACCGGATAGGAAGGATTCGGTGCTTCGTTTAAATTATGCCAGGAAAGGAGATAATCTTCATTCACAAGTCCCTCATCCATAAGAGTCTTTCGTTCTGCGGGAGACCATCGGGGGTTCTCCTGGATAAACCGTAAAAAATCTTCTTCCGTAACTTCCGTAGATCGAAGGTAAAACGAGGAAAGGGTTACTCGATGAGGCAGCTCGAGAGTATCCTTAATGTTTGAAGGATCATGTATGCCCGCCCATCCTATGTAGAAAGATCCTTCTGGTATGTGAATAAACTCCCAGTTCTCTAGGTAGAGAGGTTTCTGCGGATTTTGGGGAAGGAGGGGGGGATCGATCTTACCTTTCAGATCCGCCACGAGTTCTCCCAGCTGTTTAGAAACGATCTCTGAATCGGTAAACTTTGCTACGGTTGAAGAAGGAAGGATCGATGCAAACCAGTAGCGAGATGCAGGATAGTTTTCTATCAGGGATGAGAAAAAACGTAAACTTTCCATAAGAGACCGATGGTTAAGGACAAATCCCTCTGATTGAGCAAGAGTTAGGGCTTTTAGATAATCTGCAAACATCCCTTCACCTGCAATCTGGGAGGCACATTCAATCAGAAATTGTTGCAGGATTTCCTTAGAACCTTTTTTCTGGCCTTCACTCTGATAGATGTCTTTTATTGCAGCTGTCAAAATGGAGGGAAATGGATATAGAGGAGTCGGCCCCCCTGTTAATACCCAGCTGGAAAGAGTTTTATAAGCCCGGGAAAGGATCCATTCAGGATCTTCCAGGATGAGTGTTGTATGGATTTCAACCCGTTTCGGGAAAAATAAGCTTCCCACCAGCCTCCACGGTACTACCCGTGATTCTTGATGGGGGGTAAACCCGGATTTCTTTATGGTGAGCTCGTGAGCCCCTCTTTTAATAAATATTTCTAAGGGTGAAGTACCGATCCGGACGTTGTCCACATAAACGGAAGCACCTTGTGGAAACGTATGGAAGGAAACAACGGCTCCTCCCCGATACATGCCGGGAAACAGAAAGAGAAAAAAAAGGATCAGGATTAGAGCAAAGGCGTAGAGGAATCCGATGTACTGCTTTGGAGGAATACCCAGAATGGGTTTCAATTGAACGATCTGGGATTCTTTCGTATCTTCCCTCTGCTTGCTTTTCTGCATGGGGGTGCATTATAGGATTCCCCCTATCTATTGTCAATGTTTCGGCTTTTATGGTACGTTCCATAGGTATGGATCGATTTCTCCAGCGTTTAGTGAGATTTACCGAATTCTATCTAACTCGCCGTAAAGAACGGATTCAAAAGAAAAAAGAAGCACAGCGAAAAAAACATCCGGTGATTGATTGGCTCGAAGCCTTTCTGTGGGCTGCCTGTATGGTTCTTTTAATCAATCAATATCTTGTACAGGCCTACCAGATTCCCTCTGGCTCTATGATGGATACCCTTCTCATTAATGATCGAATTTTTGTAAATAAACTCATTTTTGGGCCAGAACTTCTTCCGGGTCTCTGGAAACTTCCTGGTTTCACGGAACCCAAACGGGGAGATGTCATCATATTTGAAAATCCTTCCTATATTTCTCGGGGCCCTGTTTTTGATATTCTTCAACGGATCATTTATATGTTGACCTTATCGTTTGTTGATATCGATAAAGATGAGGCCGGCAGACCGAAAGCTCATTTTCTTATTAAACGTGCGGTAGGAATGGGAGGGGATCGTATTCGTCTCCGGAACGGGAATCTGGAAATACAACCCGCGGGAGAAGACCGATGGTATAGCGAAGCTGATTTTCAAGCTCTTGTAGGCTTACACTATCCGGTAAAGCGGTTAGTACCGGAAGACCTGTATCCAAAACTGCGATCTGCGGGAATTGGTATAGCCCACCAGGACATGCGGTTACCCCTGGATCCTGAATGGATCGAAGCAATAAAAGAGGTTCAACAGGCAGAATACATGGATGGATTCGCCTTTGATAAGGCGAGGACCCAGACTCTCTATGCCATGAATCCCCATGATCGAAGGTACGGTGCCCGGTGGAGAACCCATGAGTTAGGATCGTATGTTCCGGAAGGGTATCTCCTCCCACTCGGGGATAACAGAGACAATTCGCGTGATGGCCGATACTTTGGTGCTATCCCGACCCGCAAAGTGCTGGGAGAAGCTATGCTTCGATATTGGCCGTTAGACAGGTTTGGACCGATTCATTAAGCCAGTCAGGGAGAGGGATAGAGGGATGTTCGGGAGAAGGAGAGAGTACCGATTTTATAGAGAAAAACATCCTCTTCTTGGGAGACTAAGGCGGTTTCTCGTGCTACTTTTAATCCTCTGCCTTAGTTATGAAGCCATTCGATTCTTTCTGGTTCAGACGTATCGAGTAGATTCTATTTCCATGCTTCCTACCTATGCTCCCGGAGATAGAATCCTGGCATCTCCTATTTCGTACGGTATCTGGATACCCTTTTCCTCCCATCAGCGAATCGATTTTTCCCTCCCACGTCGGGGGGACGTGGTAATTCTTTCCCCTTCCTACCACAAAAAACCCGGCTATTTTACAGAAGTTTTTCATTCCATGGTAGCATTTTTTACGGGACAACAAATCCTGGGAAACTCAAGGGATATAAGCTGGAATAATCCCCTTGTCTTAAAGCGAATCGCTGGATTGCCGGGAGATACAATCAAAGTCCGGGATTTTGAGATCCTGATAAAACCAAAGGGAACTATGGATTTTGTATCCGAGTTCTCCCTCTCTTTTACCCATTATAACATCCACAAAGACCCGCTACCTTCTGGACTCCGGTTGGAAGATGCGTTTGGAACAGAAATTGATGAGATTCACCTGAAGGATGATGAATATTTTGTTGTATCTGACAATCGGGTTCCTACCCTCGATTCCCGCACAGAGGGACCGATAAAGAGGAACCAGATACGGGCTAAAGTTCTTTTTACTTATTGGCCACTGCATGGGCAATCTTCTCCTAAGTAATCTGATAAGAAAGAATCCAGGCTCCCTGGGGCTGTACTTCCATATTCCGTTCTGTAGAAAGAAGTGCGACTACTGCGATTTTTTTTCATGTTCCTCCGCAGATCCCAACCAGATGGAACGCGTGCTAAGAGAAGAGGTAAACCGGTTAGAATACTATCTTTCTATTCTTGAGCCTGGTTCTGTGGAAACCTGCTATATCGGAGGAGGGACTCCCACGGTTGTCCCACTGGAGATCCTATACACCTTTTTAGAAAAAATATTTCGTTTGCTTCCCAATAGACCCCTAGAGGTTACGATTGAGGCAAATCCAGAATCTCTCTCTTTGCCCTTTCTAGAGCTTATCCAGACCTTTCCTATAAACAGGCTAAGCGTGGGAATTCAGACATTTCAAGATAAGTTCCTAAACAATCTCCATAGAATTTCGTCCGGAGCCGTAAATAGAAAAGCTCTCGAATTGATTCATTCGTATTGGAAAGGAAATCTAAATGTGGATATCCTCTATGGCTTTCCGGGTTCTACGGTTCAAGAAGCTGAAAAAGATAGGGAAGAAATAGTACAGTTCATGCCGCATCATCTATCACTCTACTACCTTACTCCTGAACCCTGTACCCGGTATGAACAGTGCCTTCGGGAGGGAACATTGATTCCCCT
>JAGODW010000374.1 GCA_017998025.1 Spirochaetales bacterium | reverse complement strand
AGGATTTCGTGCCGATGAATAGTAAGATTTACATCTCGCACAGCTACCGTTCCTCGATCGCTTCGGACGGTTAACCCTTCTACTTCCAGTACAATGTCCCCCTTAGGCGCCGGTTTCCAATCCACAGAAAACACTACATCTCTTCCTACCATCATCCGGGCCAGATCCCGTTTTGTTACCTCTCCTGTTTCTGCGCTACCCACCACTTCCCCTTTCCGAAGAACTACCACTCTGTGGCAGATATCCAGGATTTCCTCCAGTTTATGGCTAATGATGATGATTCCATGCCCTTCTTTTACCATTTTTCGAAGTATAGAAAATAGTTCTGTAGATTCCTGAGGGGTAAGAACCGAGGTGGGCTCGTCGAGGATCAGGAGACCTGCTCCCTGGAGGAGCGCCTTAACAATCTCGACCCGCTGCTGCTCTCCCGCAGAGAGCTGCCAGATTTTGCTCTGAAGCGGTACCTGCAGCCCATACATCTGCTGAAATTCGAGTAGTTTTTTTTCTACTGTTCGATGGGGAAAAAAGAAGGGAGCTTCTTCGTCTCCCAGAATGATATTCTCCAATACTGTGTGGTTCTGTACCAGCATAAAATGCTGGTGTACCATCCCGATCCCCATCCGGATGGCATCCCTGGGAGATCTAAATACTACTTCGTTTCCATTTACAAATATCTTTCCTGAATCCGGCCGGTACAGACCGTACAGTATCTTCATAAGGGTGGTCTTACCTGCGCCGTTTTCCCCTAGCAGACCCAGGATTTCTCCTGCCTGAATATTTAGATTGATATTTTTATTCGCCGGGAATCCATCGAACGATTTGGAGATATTCCTCATCTCCACTTGTATAGCAGGCTTCTCCACCGTTATCCCCTATAAATACCTAGGGCCCCGTATCCCGGGGCCCGACATTCTATATCTAACAATAGACAAATTGCTGATTAGGTTACTTTCGGGGAATTTCCCCTACTACATTGTCTACAAAGTATTCGATCGACAACAAATGTGCAGGATCCGCCTTTTGACCGGCAGGGATTCTTTCTACACCCTTCTGATCTTTGATAGGACCGGTGAAAGGCTCAATCTGGTTTGCCTTAATCTGTTCGTATCGCTTCATAACAAAGTCGTACCCATTCATTTCACCCAGGTCAGCCGACTTGACTTTCTTGCTCTTTAAAAGGTCTACAAACTTCGGATTGATCGGCTGTCCCATTTCTCCTCCTAATAAAACTCCCCCTTCCGCAGCTAACCACCAGAGGTCATAGTTGGAGAAATCCTTCTGGCCGTTATACACATCCGTTAGGATTTTTACATACATCGGCCCCCAGTCGACCAATTGCCCGGATACAACAGAATCCTCTCCGAATTTCTGCATGGGGCTATAATGGCTGAATGTATAAACCGTTTTCCCCTTCTTCATGTGTTCCTGACCTACTTCGATCACTGCAGGAGAATCTTCGGTAAAAGCCAGGGCATCGGCTCCTGCTGCTACTAAGGACTGGGCAGCTTCTTTTGCCTTGGCCGGATCGTACCAGGAGAAGATCCAGCGTACATCAACCTTTGCTTTGGGATTTACCTCTTTTACACCCAGGGCATAGGCATTAATATGACGGATCACTTCGGAAATAGGGAAGGCTCCCACGTAACCGACTTTGTTTGATTGCGTAAGGATTCCTGCCATAAGTCCATTCAGGTAGTACATCTGGTACAGTTCCGCAAAGTAGGTTCCCAGGTTTGGTGCCCGCTTAAATCCAGAACAATGGAAAAAGAGTGTATCTTTGTACCGTTCCGCTGCCTTTACCGTATCGTCCATATATCCAAAGCTCGTGGTAAATACGACATCGCACTTTTCCTCATTTACCAGACGATCGATGATACGGCTTAGATCGCCCTCTGCAACACTTTCCACATAAACAGTTTCAAGCCAGGGAAGCTTGCTTATTGCATACTTCCGACCTACATCATGGGCATTGGACCATCCGTAATCCCCTACGGGCCCTACATAGATGAATCCCGCTTTAATCTTCTTCGTAGATTGTTCTGCCGCTTGTTTCTCGGGAGCGGGTGTTTCTTTTTTACCCCCACAGGAAATAAGGGAACCGAACATAAGTGCTGCGATAAACAATAGTATAAGTATACGCCTTAAACTCTTCATACCTGTTCTCCTTCCATATTTTTGCACATAAGATAAATATTTATACAGTTGCTGTCAATCTTCATTTCCTGAAAAGCCCCGTTTTACAGGAACACTAACCCTAATACCGCAGAGAGAATCACTGCCGGAATCGGTTTAAGCCCAAAGCGACGGCTCCCGATCAAAATAATGAGAAAAATCCCTACCGCAGGCAAAAGTATAGGTACCGTTCCCACTTTTATCAGTCCTCGCATTCTGAACAATTCCGTCTCAAAAAAAATAGACATTCGGGCAAAAAATACCACTGCCCCGGCAATTAACCCCACCGTTGCCGGCCGTATCCCGGAGAGAGCGCCCTGAACTCCAAGACTCTCCTGGAATGCCTGAATACAGCGCGCTGTAATTACCACCAGCAGGAGTGAAGGGAGAAAAACTCCAAACGTAGCAGTGGCAGACCCCAACACCCCTCCTACCCGGTAGCCGATGTAAGTAGCGGCATTCACCATAATGGGGCCGGGCGTCATCTGAGAGATAGCCACAATATCGGCAAATTCACGCAGAGGAAGCCAGCCGTGCATGGCTATCTCCGCTTCCAGGAGAGGAATCATCACATATC
>JAGODW010000373.1 GCA_017998025.1 Spirochaetales bacterium | reverse complement strand
CTCTCGGATAACCCTACTTTAGATAGTAACCATTCTGCCCTGGAAAAAGCTTCCTTTCGCGGTTTCCCCAGCACCAGAGAGGGGAGCGCAACGTTTTCCAGAGCCGTAAACTCTCTTAAAAGGAAATGGAGTTGAAATACAAAGCCCAGCACCATCCTCCGATACAGAGTAAGTTCCCGCTCTTTTAAGCTGCTTACTACAACATCTCCTACGCAAATTTCCCCGGCCGTAACTCCTTCCAATCCACCGATCAAATGGAGGAGGGTGCTTTTCCCGCAGCCGCTCTGACCCGTAATCACCAGGACCGTTCCAGGAGAAACAGAGACGGTAATATCCTTTAGTACTTCGAGGGTTTCCTCCCCTGTAGTAAACACCTTCCGAACATGCCGGAGTTGCACCCATCCTTCATTCATACCGGAGCACCTCTGCAGGATAAATTGAAGAAACACGGTAGGAAGCCCCGTACGCAGCCACCGTAGTAGAAAGAACGGCAAACACTGAAATAAACAACGCCTCGACAAGGGTAATTCGAGCCTGCACTTCAGAAATATAGAAATTGGCTGGAGAGAAGAAAGAAACCTGTAAAGAAAGGTTCACCAGAGAGAAAAAAGAATTCACTCCGATTTCGGCCCAACGGAAAAGATCGTTAATCCGCCCTGCAAGAAAGAACCCTATAAGGTTTCCCCAGAAAGCACCGACAAAGCCAGTGAAGGCTCCTTCGAGAATAAAAATCCCCTGTATAGCAGAACTGGAGGCACCCAACGCCTTTAGTACTCCTATTTCTTCTATCCGTTCTGAAATATTCCGCTGGTGGGATCGATAGATATTCCCTCCTACAACAAGGAATATTAATCCAATTAATATCATCATCACTGTTTTTTCCATCCGCAGAGCCCCAAAAATAGCCCGGTTGTACTCCCGCCAGGAGGTTACCCGTAGATCCGGTATTAACAGCCCCTGTATCTCTCTCTGTACAAGTCTATCCTTAAAATGGTCTTTAAGCTTGATACCGATGGAATACCCGGCAGATGATGGATTTAACGTAGCAGCGTTCTGGATCGATACGATACACCAACTCGCATCATACTCGTAGTAGCCGCTTTTTAGTAATCCCACAACCTGGAACCCTTCCAGTTGAGGAGAAAGCGTTCGAAAATCTCCGCCTAAGTTAAATATCTGTACCGTGTCTCCCACTCCTACTCCGAGGTAACGAGCCAGCTCAATTCCCAGTAGAATTCCCTGTTCTGAGCGTAAATCAAAACGTCCTTCCAGTACGGGAAACAACCTTTCCAATACCGGATCCACTTCCAGAATATCCTCGGGAAGGATACGGATGTTACATACCCGAGGATCCGGGTACGGACCCCGAATCAAGCTCTCCATTTCTCCGAAGAAAAAGGCAGAACGCACCCCGGGAACCGTTCGAACCGTTTCCAGCAGTTCAGACGTAATCGGTTGTGATCCGTTAATTCTTAAATGGTAGGAATTCAATTCGAGGATCGATTCAATGGTAGAGTGCTGAAACCCATTCATAACACCCACTACGATAATCAATGTCATAACCCCTGCGGCAATACCTGCAACAGAAAGAAGAGTTGGAATCGAATGATTTCCCTTTCGAGGGCTTCGAAAATATTTTCGGGCTACAAAAAAGATCCACTGTATTTCTTTCAAGGGGATGCCCTTTCAACGGAACGGAGGAGTTTACCTTCTTTATAGTACTCGACCCGAACTTCTGTTTCTTCTTGAAAGTAAGATCGTAAAACTAAAAAATCATTCCTAAAGCGGCTTTCTACCTTTGTGTAGGGCTCAGGGGGTGAATAGTCGATCTGGAGTCTCAATTCACCATTTTCATAGTGCCGTTCCTCCGTCATTTTTCCATCCTCAGAATAAGAATACTCCCATCGGTAGAGCCCGATTCGGGTTCGGGTCTCTTTTTTCACCAGGTTTTCCTGATTGTAGGCATAGATCGTTTCCAGGATCCGAACCCCCTTCTGGTACTGAACTTCCCCTGCCAGGTAACCGTTTGCATCGAATGTAAAGATCGTTCGTACGCCGGTGGTAAAATTTTCCACTTCTTTTTCCCGCAGCGCATGTGCGTCTTTTTCAGAATATCGGAAGATCGTCCGTTCCGTTAACTCCCCCCTATTTCTCACTTCTTGAAGTGTTGCTAATCCGAGAGAATTATACCGAACCAGGATAGAAACAATATCCCCCTGGTATAATTCTCTCGAAAGTACATCATCCTGTAGAGAAAAGAGAGTGATAAGGCTCTTCCCGGAACGATACTCCCGCCGTACCCCTCGGAATATTCCGCCAGGAGTATATAAGATTTTATCTACATAATCTTCGCCGGCATTCCCTGTCTGATAGGTAACCCCTGTATACCTATTTCCCTGATATTGATATTCAAAGGAACCTTCTTCTCTTCCGTCTGCATACTGGATTTCTCTAAGAACCTTCCCGTAGGCGTCATAGAAAAGATGCAGGCGAATAAGTCCCTTTTGGTACTCTTTCGATTCCACGAGATTTCCGTGAGTATCTAACCGTATCTCCCACCGCTTAGTTTCCTCCCCTTCCCGGTTCAACAATCTTCGAACCACCGTATCCTCTCTCTGTTCAACAAAAAGAAGGTACTCGGCTCTCTCTCCTTCTCCTGCAAGATACGGAGCAATAGGCATTCCTACCTCGTTGGATAGGTACACTGTTTCTCCTGCCCCCAGAATGCGGGAAACCAGAAATCCCAGAACCAGGCTAAGAC
>JAGODW010000018.1 GCA_017998025.1 Spirochaetales bacterium | reverse complement strand
AACATGTTCCCGGGTAATAAAATCCACCTTTTCTCGATATAACACGGGAATAGGTTTGTTCTGAAAGGGAGAGTAACTCAGGAGGTACCCTATCAAAACAACGGTTCCGATACCCGAAAGAACAAAGGTGCTTTTAATACCCCAACCTATTTTTTTATACACAGGATGCCGTAAGAGTAAATCTATCCGGATGATCATAAGGAAGAACGGTAAAAGCATGAAAGATAGCAGGATGTTCCCATGCAAAGAAGTGAGGAGAATACGAATCATGGGAAGCTCCGTCTGTGTAAAAATATCGAAGGTGATACGATAGAGCCATAACGGAGAAAGCACGAAAAATAAAGATTTTGCTATCTTGCTTCGAAAAAAGGAGAACCCCATGGCGCAGAGAAACCCCCAAAGGAAATAATAACATAATGCAATATTGATAAATGAAAAAATAAGGATGTTCACGAAAAAAAACAAAAGACTCGCGGCAGAATAAAAGCTCCCTTTTCTAGCAAGGGGGAGTCTATGAAGAGCATGGGAAGCTAAAGAAAAAAGAAAAACCGAAAATAAAATTTTCAATGAAAAGTGAAGAAAAGGTGCATAGTGCCATAAGGGAGCTCGAAGCCTTTCTATCCCTCGAATGATAGAGGTTCCCAACACAAGAAAAAAGAAAATGATGAGAAAAATCAGGGGTAAATTCCATAAGTTCCGGAGAAGAGTGCGTATATACCGCAGGGTCTGCTGTTTTCTTATATAGGCTACCACAGCGCAGATGCTCAGCACAACAAGGAGGATGCTCACGGTTTCCATTTCATCAATAAAAAGGAACCTGGATCCTATCCTGAAAATTAGATAATGAGTATCCCAGTCTCCAGGAAAAGAAGTTCCGAACGATTCAATAAAATGAAACAGGGTTTGCTCCATCCCAAAAAGCCAATCTTCAAGGGCTAGAGCATGTTGACGGGATGCATCCTGATCATATGCAAGACCCAGGGCAGCAACTCCTTCCCGCAGGTAAGGTCCCAGAGGGGTAGGATTTACTGGTACGCCCATCCGGTACAACTGATTCTTGCTTTCGGGAAGAATGAAGGGTAGCCGGGACTGGGAGAGAAAACGGAGGAGTGGCTGTATGAGAAAGGCAGGAGTTACACTGTTTCGGCTGCCGGTTTGAATCACCAGCCGGCTCGGTATTGTAGGTAAATTCAGGTAAAAAAGTACGGTAGGATGGGAGGCATAAAAATCCTGAAGAAAAAAGCGGCTTCCGATTCCTTCTCCATATCCCGTATCCCCTCCTAAAAATAAAAATAAAATAGATGACGGAGGAGGTTTTTGCCCCCATTCTTCTATCAGGCTGAGAGCCAGGGCAATCCCGTCAGATCCTGCCTGGTGGGGAACCATAGGATCTTCCCCTGTTTCTTCTTGCGATAGAGGGACAGCAAACATAACCCTATTAGGGCTTTTACCGGGAATAAACACCGAAAGTATCTGGGAGAATGAGTGTCCCCCCCGCATGGTTGAAAAGTCTCGTTCCTCTAGGTTGAGATCTCTCTTTTCCAGGACGTTTCGGATATAGAGAAACGCATTCTTTTCTTCTAGGGAGCCTTCCTTACGGGGGAAGAACTGGGAGAGGTTGGTTTTATGGGTTTCAAAACGCTCCGTCAGAGTCTTCAATGCAGCGGGATTGGATTCAGCCCAGAGAGAGGAATTTGTGAGGAATATTCCCTGGAGGCATAGAATAAGAGCTACTATAGTGCTGATTGTACGATTCATGTAGTGAAAAGAGTGAAAGATTACACAATTTTCGTCAAGAAGCTTCCACGAATGGGAAACCTCGTGTATTATGAAATATAAAACCTAAGGGGGTAGGCTAATGGAAATCCTACCGGAAATACTGCAAAGGACCAGCGTTCGGGAGTTTTTGCCGAAGCCGGTAGAAACAGAAAAGATTAATCGGATCCTTGAAGCAGGACGGTTGGCTCCTTCGGCTAAAAATCGCCAACCATGGAGATTCGTTATTATAAGAGATCCGGAGAAGAGAATCCTGTTTGAACGCGCGTGCTTTGGGCAGGAACATGTCGGAAGCGCTCCTGTAATTATTGCTTGCTGTTCTACAAATACTGAGTATCGAATGCCTAATGGACAGCTTTCGTATCCGATCGATATCAGCTTTGCTGCTTCTTTCATGATGTTGCAGGCCGTTCATGAGAAGCTTGGAACCTGCATTGTCACTACGTTTGATGAGCCTACGGTGGAAGGAATTCTTACCGTTCCTTTTTCAATGCGTGTAGTTTTGCTCCTTCTTGTAGGGTATTCTGCATCGGAGAGTCCTGTTCTGCATGATCGATTTCCCTTATCACGGATAGCCTCCTACGATCACTGGTAAGTTACAGGAGTATCTTTCTGGTAATCGTAGCAGAGGGCAGTTCGTTCCTCGTACCGTTCCAATCCTAGTTCGATCAACCGATCTAACAAGGCTGGAAAAGATATCTTGTCGTAAGCGCACATCCGGGGGAACATGCTGATTGAGGTAAAACCAGGTATTGTATTTATTTCGTTCAGGTACAGATCACCGCTTGTTTTGTCCAGGAAAAAATCTACCCGTGCCATTCCCTCTCCACTGATGGCTTTGTATGCAAGAACAGCCAGTTCCCGAATACGATTTAGAAGGCTCTCACTCACAGCCGCAGGAATCCGCAACTCAGCTCCCTGGGGGTCGAGGTACTTAGCTTCATAATCGTAGAACTCGTGAGAAGGGATAACTTCTCCGGGAGTACAGGCGATCGGGTCATGGTTCCCCAGAACAGAGCATTCGATTTCACGGGCATCGATTCCTTTTTCTATTAACACTTTTGTATCAAAGGCAAAGGCCCGTTCCAGAGCCCCGGGTAACCCTGCAGGATCTTTTACTTTGGAAATTGCTACGGAAGATCCAATACAGGCGGGCTTTACAAACAATGGATACCCCAGTGCTTTTACCCGTGGTAATACCTGAGAGAGCTGATCTTTCCATCCCTGTTTGGATAGGGAATGGTAGGGAACAATGGGAAGTTTTTCCTGCTCCCAGAGCTGTTTGGATTTTTCCTTATCCATCCCCAGGGCACTTCCTAGAACACCTGCTCCCACATAGGCAATCTCAATCGTTTCCAGTAGCCCCTGCAAGGTACCATCCTCGCCAAATGTTCCATGAAGAGCGGGGAATACGATATCAGTTTTTAGGGGGACTCCCTTACAGACCAGTCCCTCTCCGGGGAATACAGATACTTTATTTAACGGATCTTCCTTGATTTCCAGGGTTTCGATTTCTTGCAATGCTACGTGCGCCGCATAGTTTTCCGGTTGAAGGTACCAAACCCCTGTTTTTGTAATTCCCACCAGGGACACTTCATACCGCCCCGTGAGGTTCCGGACAATGGAAGCGGCGGATCGAAGAGAAACTTCATGTTCACCTGATTTTCCACCGTACAGGACAAGGACTCTTTTCATGCGAGAAGTATATCGGAAAGGAAGGGTGAAATGCAACATGGAGCAGATTCTTGTATTAGAATAGCGAATACCTTTCAGGCCTCTATTTTTTGCCCGCCATACCCCATTTCTTCCAGAAGCTCTTCTGCCTTTTCTATCTCGTCCCAGGGTAGGGGACCGGTGGAAAGGATGATGCTTCCTTCGTGTCCTTTCCCCAGTAAAAGTACCGTATCCCCTTCTTGAGCTTTAAGAAATGCCGTACGGATTCCTTCCAACCTGTCCGGAATCAGGAAAAGATCTTCCTTAATCGTTTTCCCCCTACAACCCTGCGCAATTTCTCGAAGGATTTCCATGGGATCTTCAAGCCGGGGATCCTCGTTTGTTAGGATTAAAATATCTGCGTACTGGGAGGCTATTCTCCCCTGAAGGGGGCGTTTCTCTCTATCTCGTTCTCCTCCGGATCCGAATACGGCAATGAGCTTTCCTCTTGTGTAGGTTCGAGCAAGGGGAAATAATTTTTCAAAAGCTCCAGGGGTATGGGCATAGTCTACCAACACAGAAAAGGGTTGCCCTTTCCGGATCGGGGTCATTCGTCCCCGTACTCCCTGAAGGTTGGGAAGATATTTTGCTAACTCCAGAGCAGGAATATTTTCCAGGTGCGATACGGTTAGAACGGAGGCAAGGATGTTTTCTACAGTGAAACTGCCCGGCATGGGAATCCGTACCTCAGTGGATTTTTCCCCTTCATAGAGGGAAAAAGTATTGCCTTCCAGGTCGGACCTAAGGATTTCCCCGTAAAGATCTGCTTCTGGATCCTGGATGCTGTAAGAGTAGAGAACCGTTTTGCAGTGAACCTTTACATAGGGAAAGCTTCGATCATCTTTATTTGCCACCCCGAAGCAGGGGGATCCTTTCTGGTTACTCCTTGAAGGGCTCAGAGCCCGGAATAGGTTTGTTTTATCGTGGAGATAGTTCTCCCAGGTTCCGTGGAATTCGAGATGTTCATGGGTTACATTGGTTAAAACCCCTGCATCGAACTCCACATCTTGAAGGCGGGCCGTCCTTTCGGACAGGCCGTGGGAAGTTGCTTCAATTACAGCGATTTCTTTGCCGGCATCTCGCATCTGAGCGAGGAGTTCGTGAAGGATAGGAGCTTCTGGTGTAGATTGCCGGTAGGAATTTTTCACCAGCATATCCGAGGCAAAAAACGATACAGTAGAGAGGAGCCCTGTTTTCCTTCCCACCATTTCCAGCAGTTGATGAATAAAGTATACAGTAGAACTTTTCCCATCTGTCCCGGTAACCCCTACTACCTGAAGGGATCGACTGGGATAGTCGAAAAAGGCCGCAGAGAGCTGGGAGAGGGCTTTCCGGGTATCGTTTACCTGGATATATACGATATCCTTTTGAACCGTTTCTGGAATCCTGCGGCATACGACGGCTGCAGCCCCTGCTTCCAGTGCAGCAGGGATAAACGAGTGGCCATCCGTATGGATACCATCCAGGGCAAAAAACAGGTGCCCGGCCTCAACATCCCGGGAATCATAGGCAATTCCCGTAATAACCGGGTCTCCTTTCCCGAATAACCGGGCACCTTTTAGGTGCCCCGTTAAATACGAGAGAGGTTTTCCATACGATCGGTGCATTACCTATCAGCGGCCTCCGCTGGGGGAGTATAGATATTTGAAATAATTCATATCGGTGGTAAGGGTTTTCCTAAAATTCGGTACCACAGTCCGGTAAGATTCGATAGACCTCCAGAATTCGAAAAAATCCGGGTCTTTCCCGTATGTTTCAGAGTAAATTCGGGCGGCTAACGCATCAGCCTCTCCTTTTATTTTTTCTGATTCTTCATACGCTTTAGAAAGGATCGACCGTTGTTCGTTCTCCAGTTTTCCCATCCATTCTTTCTTTTTCCCTTCCCCAAAGGATCGATACGCTTGTGCAATCTGATTCCGTTCTTTGATCATTCGGTTGTATACACTTTCCGTCAGATCATCCGAGTAACGGATCTGGCGTATGATAATATCTATTACATCAATTCCAAAATCAGGAACGATTGTTTTTGCAGCGGCGAGCATCTCTTCGGAAAGGGCTCGGCGTCCCTTCTGGATATTTTCCTGCTGCACCCGGGTATGGGTAAATTCGGCCATCTCTTGAAGACTCTCTACGTCTTCCTGTGTGGATTCTGTTGTAGCAAGGTACTCTGTTCTCTCGAGTTCATTGATCAGGTTAGAGCTCCGTACCGCTTCTCTAAGTAAATTCTCCGCAATAGTGGTGCGGACGATCGAATCTATAATATCGTCCAACCGGCTGTAAGCTCTTTCCATCGTGGTAACAGAGGAATAAAACTTTCTTGGATCTGTAATCCGCCACCGGGCCGTTACATCTACCCAGATAAACTGGTTTTCTTTGGTGGGAACCCGCTGAGGTTCTCCGTCCCAGGGAAGAATCTTCTTAGAGTACTTAGTGACGTTATCCACAATCGGCATCTTGAATTTAAGGCCTGCAGTTGTCTCTTCCTTCACAATCTCGCCGAATCGAATTACAACCGCCTGTTCCCCCTCTTCTACAATAAAGAAAGGTCCCAGGAGAAGAAGGATGCCCAGTACAATAGCAACAACAATAAGTACGGTGAGAGATTTTTTCATTGTGCTCCTCCTTCTGGTTGACTCAAGTTCTTCAAGGGGAGAAAGTTTTTAAGATTTTTATCGATCAGCTCTATATTCTTTTCATTTTTAAAGACATCTTCGATCATTTCGTAGTAGAGACGGGTGCGGGTTGTATTTCGATCCTTTCTATATTCTGTGAGAACCGAATTAAACCGTGCCACATCCCCCCGAGCTCGGTTTACCCGTTCTGCGGCATACCCCTGAGCGATCTGGATCATCTGGTCCGCCTCTCCCCGGGCTTTGGGAATTTCCCGGTTATACGCTTCCTTCCCTTCGTTAATAAGTCTATTCATATCTTGAATCGACTTGTTTACATCCTCGAATGCATCCTGAACCGACCCTTTGGGAGGAACTACATTCTGGAGTTTCACTGTGGTAACACGTATTCCGAAGTTATAGCTATTAAAGATTTCATTCATTAAATCCTGACCCTCGATTTCGATGGCGTTCCGTTCAGGGCCCAGCACATCTAAGATTCCCCGGTCTCCTACCAGCTGATTTATCACCGACTGGGATATGTCCCGGATGGTCTTTTCATGGTTTTCTATGTTAAAGAGCCACGCTTTGGGATCCGAGATGCGGTACTGAATAATCCATTCTACCTCGATAATGTTAAGGTCGCCGGTAAGCATAATCGATTCTTCGGGGAAATCTTTGTTGGCGTATACTGTAGAGACTCCGGGTTTCGCTGTTCGGAACCCAAAGGTCATGTTCTGGATCACCTGGGTAGGAACGTTGTAGTTTTTTTCAATGTTGAATGGCAGCTTAAAATTCAAACCCGGTTGAGCCATACGGTTAAACTTACCGAACCTGAGGACTACCGCCTCTTCTGTCTGGTCGACGATAAAAAAACTCCCCATAATAACCGCAAGGAGAGCTACAACGATCACTATAATTATGACCGTTCGAGGCTGAAACGTAAATGGCATCTTGGGTGGAGTAACGTTTCTTTCTGGCATACTACCTCCTGAGTATTTCAACCTACTGGTATCAAAAGGTAAAGTCAAGGTGTATCCTTGACATCCCTCTACACCCTTCCTTATAGTAAGCGAATCATGAAAAAGAAACGGCTTATTACCTCGGCCCTTCCCTATGTAAATAACATCCCCCACCTCGGAAATCTTATTCAGGTGCTTTCCGCAGATGTCTTTGCCCGGTACTGTCGGTTAGCGGGGTACAAGACCCTCTATGTATGCGGTACCGATGAATACGGAACCGCAACAGAGACGCGGGCTCTGGAAGAAGGAATCTCTCCGAAAGAACTCTGCGATCGCTACTACGAAATACATCGTTCCATCTATCAATGGTTCAATATCTCGTTTGATAAGTTCGGCAGGACATCCGCTCCGGAGCATATTGCCATCACCCAGCGTATTTTTCTCGGACTTGATCGGAACGGGTATATTACCGAGCATTCTCTCGAGCAGCTTTTCTGTGCAGCCTGTAACCGATTTTTAGCAGACCGGTATGTCAGGGGTACCTGTCCTCACTGTGGGTATGCCGAAGCCCGGGGAGATCAATGTGAGTCGTGTGGGAAACTCCTGGAGCCAACGGAGTTGGTTGAACCCAGATGTGGTGTCTGCGGAGCGGCCCCTCAATTAAAGGAAACTAAACATTTATATATAAACCTGCCGGCCATCCGGCCGAAGCTGGAAGAATGGATAAAAGAAGCCTCTGTTCGGGGGTTCTGGGCCCGGAATGCGGTAAAAATGACGGAAGCCTGGATCCGGGACGGTCTGAAGGAACGGGCGATTACTCGAGATCTGAAGTGGGGAATCCCGGTTCCCAAAAAGGGATTCGAAGACAAGGTGTTCTATGTGTGGTTCGATGCTCCAATCGGGTATATTTCTATTACCGCTTCCTTTACAAAGGACTGGGAGCAATGGTGGAAAAGCCCGGAAGACACGGAGCTGTTCCAGTTTATCGGAAAAGACAATATCCCCTTCCATACGGTGATTTTCCCTTCTTCTCTTATTGGATCTGGGGAACGATGGACTCTCCTCCACCACATGTCTTCCACAGAATACCTGAATTATGAAAGTGGTAAATTTTCTAAAAGCAAGGGGATCGGTGTTTTCGGCACGGATGCACAGGCAACAGGAATCCCGGCCGATGTGTGGCGATTCTACATCTTTTACAATCGACCGGAAACATCCGACTATCTCTTCACCTGGAAGGATTTCCAGGAAAAGGTAAACTCGGAATTGATTGGAAATCTGGGAAATCTAGTGAATCGCACTTTAACATTCCTTGTGCGGTACTATGCGGGGAAAGTTCCCGAGGCAGGGGACGATCCTGTTTTCTGGTCAGAGGTAAAACAGCAGGAAGAGCGGATTGTACAACAGTTTGAACGGGCAGAACTACGGGAAGCGTTCCGTTCTATCCTGGCTCTATCCTCGTTTGGAAATAAAGCATTTCAGGATGGAGAACCCTGGAAAATACGGAATGAAGAACCAGCGAAAGCAGAAATGCTCTTAAGGAATCTAGTCTACCTGATCCGGGATTTATCGATCCTTCTATTCCCGTATCTGCCGGAAACCTCTCAGAGGATTGCCTCGTATCTGGGTACTGAAGTAAGCGGATTCTCCGATCTTTCTGTATTGAAAGGGGTTTCTGTCGTACGGAATCCGGAAATCCTGTTTAAACGTCTTGAGGATCCGCAGATTGAGGAACTTCGTTCACGCTTTTCAGGCAGCCAGAAGGAACGGCAGGAACGGGCAGAAACAGAAGCTGGACAAATAGAAAAAAAACCGAAAGAAGAGTGGGTTGAAAAGTTTGTATCCTCTGTAACTCTACAGGTGGCGAAGATCGTAAAAATCGAGAGGCATCCCCAGGCGGAAAAACTCTATATAGAAACGGTCAATACGGGAACGGAAGAGCTTCAGATTGTCTCCGGCCTGGTACCGCATTACAAAGAGGAAGAGTTGTTGGGAAAACAGATTATTCTGGTGAAAAATCTTAAACCGGCAAAACTGAGGGGTGTATTGAGCCAGGGGATGCTTCTTGCTGCAGAAGAAGAGGGAGTTGTAGAAGTCCTATTCGCTCCGGACGCCCCTCCGGGAACCCGGGTACTGCCTGAAGGTGTTTCCCTTGAGAGCTTACCCCTGGAGAACCAATGGCCGCTGAAGGAAATTTCTATCGATGAGTTCCTTGCCTACCCGTTACGGGTGAAGGAGAAAACGGTTTACATTGGATTTTCGCCCCTACAGGCAGGAGGAAAGATTTTGAAAACAGAACGAGTGAGGAACGGGAACGTCCGGTAATGGATGTACTCCTGGAACGAACCGATGTAGATTCTCTCGCAGGTCCCAATCTGCTGCAGAGCGGGTTTTGGTGCCGGTTCAAGGAAGGGTTCGGATGGAAGCCATTCGCTTTTCGTAGTCGGTTACGGGAAACAGGGCGAGAATGGGAGTTTCCCCTCTATGTACAGATACGGGAGGTTGCCCCCGCGTTTCATCTGGCGTACATTCCCCATGGCCCTGAAGACCCGGCCCAAGCTGGGTGGAATCGCTCCCGGGTTCTGGAACTTCTAGCGGAAGAGCTTCACAGGGCATTGCCCCGCTACTGCCGGGTTCTTCGTTTTGATCTGCCCTGGGAGGACGAATCCTTTTTTGCTAAACGAAATTGCTCTAAACCCGCCCCTTCGTTCCATAAAGCCCCTATAGATGTACAGCCTCCAGACACAGTTCTACTGGATCTAAGCCTGGGGGAAGAGGAACTTCTTGAGGGGATGAAACCGAAAACTCGATACAACATACGTTTAGCGGAGCGGAAAGAGGTTCGAGTGAGAACCGGGGGTATTGGAGATATCGAAAAGTGGTATTCGCTCTATAGGGAAACTGCCCAGCGGGACAGGATAGGAATTCACCCCTATGGGTATTATAGGCGGCTGTTCGAATTAGCAGAAACCTATGTAGGAATTGCTCCAAAGTTGAGCCTGCTTCTGGCCTATGTTGAAGACACGCTGGTGAGCGGTATTATCGTGGCTGTTTATAAAGATCAAGGAGTGTATCTCTACGGCGCTTCTTCCAATGCGTACCGGAACTATATGGCTTCCTACTGCCTTCAATGGGAAGGAATTCGGTGGGCAAAAGCCCAGGGTGCCCTTCAGTACGATCTATACGGTATTCCTCCCTGGGATGATCCAGACCATCCGATGCATGGGTTGTATCGATTCAAGACAGGATTCGGCGGTCGGATCGTTCATCGCCCGGGAAGCTGGGATTATCCTTTCTCTAAAAGCATGTATCTGCTGTATCGTAAGGCGGAAGGCCTTCGCGGATGGTTTTATAAGACCGTACGAAAGCGATTTCCGTAGCAGTAAGCCTGTTTTTCTAGTATAGTGTAGTCATGAAATACGTAGAGTTTATGAATGATTTAGAAGAGGAAATACACAGCCTGAAACCTGTGATGGTATTTTTCTATCGGGAAGAATCGGATATCTGCAATATCCTATACAAGAAAGTAGCACGCTTGTCCCGCAAATATAGAGGAGTAGCCTCCTATGTTGTGGATCTTGAGCGTCATCCTACGGCAGCGGGAGAGTTTTTAGCATATTCGGTACCAACCCTGATCCTTTTTTTTCAAGGAAAGCCGGTTTATAAACGAAGTGAGGATATAGACATTCCGGAACTGGAGCAGAGGCTTCAACAGCTCTCTACCGTATAAGACAGGGGTATGGAAAGATCTGCCATTTCCGTTCTTATAGCAATTTTTCTCATTGTTCTTCTTTTTGCATGCCAGGGGACGCCTGCGGAAAAACCTGTATCTCCCGAACGTACTGGATCCGAACATACTTCTAAAGAAAGTTCTTCGATGATCACAGAGATTCCTCAAGATCCTACTGGTAAGGCTCTTGCCGAACCTAGTGATGCGTATACCAGGGAAGAGCAACCGATAGCAAAGGCTCAGTCCAGGAAGAGTTTCATCCGGGTGAGGGGGATCACTGATGGATTTGTCTTCTCAGTCTCCAGGCCCACAGTAAGGTGGGAGGTTTTTCCAGAAGAAAGTACGGTACGAATAGAAGTATCTGCGGGGGAAAACTTCTCTCTCGATAAAGTTCTGTTTCAAGAAACGAGTTCTAAAGGATTTGTACAGCTCTCAGAACTGGAGGAAGGGAAAGAGTATTTTTTACGTATAGGAATCGTATCCTCCTCTGATGAGGATAGGCCGGAAGTGGTTTTTAAAATATTTTACCGTCCATTCAGTATACCTATCCTTCCGGTACTCGAACCAGGCAGGTCCGCAATCTTTCCAATGGGATATGAGGGGGGGCTTGCCCGGGAGAAGCCGGTGCACCCCGTTACCCTTACGGTGCCCTTTGCTCTGGGAACGTTCGAGGTTACCAATAAAGAATTTGCAGAGGTGATGAATCGGCTACTTGTGGCGGGTCTGGCTGCCTGGGAAGGAGAAAATCTGGTTGGGAAGGAAGGAGCGGTGTATGCGAGTGCAGGAGAATTGAACCTTGGCTTCCAGTTCGGATTTGATATTAAAGAGGGCTTGCTTCATCCTCGTACCGGAAGGGAAACCCATCCGGTGGTAGGGGTTTCCTGGTTCGGAGCGCTGGCATTCTGCTACTATCTATCCATCATGGAGGGGATAGAACCTGCTTTTACCTTTGATCCTTCGGATCCGGCAGGAACACTTTCCCTTGTTCCTGAAGCAAAGGGGTATCGAATTCCCACTGAGGCGGAATGGGAGTATGCAGCCCGGGGCGAAGGGGGAATCCTCTATCCCGGCGGAAAAGAACTTCGTTTTCCTGCCGCAAACTTTTTTCGAAGTGGGGATCCTTTTGAAGGATACAGAACTGTTACGGAGAACGGAGGCCCTACTACTCCCGTCGGGTACTACGATGGTAGCCTCCGTGGAGGGTACAGAACGGTGAGGGCTGTTTCCCCTTTTGGACAGTACGACCTCCTGGGGAACGTATGGGAATGGTGCTGGGACTGGTTTGATCCAGCGTACTATGAAAAATCTTCTGCTGAAAATCCCCTGGGCCCATCCGAGGGAGAGTTTCGTTCCGTTCGGGGAGGGGGGTGGAACACCTCCCGCCAGGATCTTCGGTTTACTACACGGGGGTTTTTCCGTCCCCATGAGAGAAGTTACAGCATCGGTTTTCGGATTGCACGGAACCTTTAATTCTGTATCTATTCCGATCGTATCCCAAATTCTCTTTCAATGGATTCGTAGTAATTAATCACCTTGCGGACGTACCCCCTTTTTTCTGTATAGGGGCGGTAATAGAATGAGCGCTTAAATCCGTAGACAATGATGTCTTTTAATTGACCGGGACTTATTGAAAAATGGTCTAATGCCAATCGGAACTCAGAACACACATCCGTATGGGACACGAGCCGATTGTCTGTACAAAGGGTAAGGGAAAGCCTCTTCTCCAGCATCTGCTTGAGTGAGTGATCTTCCACCCTCTGCAAATGGGGAGAAGTTTGAAGATTACTCGTGAGACAAACCTCGATG
>JAGODW010000017.1 GCA_017998025.1 Spirochaetales bacterium | reverse complement strand
GGATAGCCTGGATAATTTCCTGCGCGATTTGGATCCCTGTAGCCCGGGCATCTTCCCTGGATACGGCTCTTTCCATCCGTTTCATAAGGGAGTCTGGAATCTTAACTCCCGGGACTTCATTATTGAGGAACCGGGCGTTCTGAAGAGAGGCAAGGGGCCATACTCCGGCAATTACCTTCAAGGATAGATCGTGTATTTTCTCTAAAAAGCGCAGAAGAGCCTCTACGTCATACACCGGCTGGGTAATGCAGAAATTGGCTCCGGCCTCTACTTTTTTAAAAAGTCTCTCTATCTCTCGTTCTTGATCCAGATGGGTCGGATCCGCACCCACTCCGATGAGAAATTCCGTAGCCGGATGTACCTCTTTTCCTCCAATGTCTATACCACTGTTAAGCCGAGCAGCAATTCGTGTGAGACCAATCGAGTCAATGTCAAATACGGCCGTGGCTTGAGGATAATCCCCCAGTTTTGGAGGATCCCCTGTAATGATCAATAGATTCTTAATTCCCGCTGCAGCGCATCCCAGAAGATCCGATTGCATTCCTATGATATTCCGATCCCGACACGTTAGATGGAGGACTGTTTCGATTCCGGCTGTCTCTTGTATCTTCCATGCGGTAACAAGAGGACTGATCCGGGAACTGGCCCGAGGCCCGTCCGGGATATTGATTGCGTCTACCCCTGCTTCTCTGCATTTTTGAGCTTTTGAGCAAATAGCAGCGAGGTCATATCCCAACGGCGGAGTAATTTCTACGCTGGTAACCCATTCACCTGACGAGAGTTTAGCTCCTAATCTACTTCGTTTTTCCGGAGGTATGGGCGATTTTAGGGTAAGCTCAGTTTTAGGGGAGGTTATTTCGATTCGGTTCCGGAAGAAGGATTTCACAGTACGGCTGATCTCGGCAATGTGTGCAGGGGTTGTACCGCAGCATCCCCCCAGGGCAGATGCCCCTAATTCTACGAACCGTTTTGCGTACGTAGCTACGTATTCGGGGGTGGTCATATAAATCATGCGATCGTGCACCAGCTGGGGATACCCTGCATTCGGCATGATGAGAACCGGCAAAGGGGCTCGAGGCAGATACGCTTCCAGGTATTCAAGCATCTGTTTCGGCCCTACAGAACAGTTAAAGGCGATCATGAAGGGCGGATTCGGAAGATGTAGAATCGGTGCAAAAAATTCTTCTATAGTTTCTCCCGCGCGGGAAATATTTCGTTCCCCAAAGGCAAGGCTTCCTATATAAGGGATCCCTATCTCTGAAGCAGCTTTAGCTGCTGCGGCTAATTCCCGGCCCCGGGAAAATGTTTCAAAAATGATAAAATCCACTCCTCCTTCCTGAAGGCCTAGAATAGGTTCCCGAAACGCTTCAATCGCTTCCTGCTCTGAAATCTCTTTTTCAATGATTTTTCCCAGAGGCCCAACGGAACCTGCTACATATAAGTCTTCACCGGCTACACTTCTTGCCAGTTCTGCAGCTCCTTTCGCTATGGCTCGAGCTCGATCAGCCAGTAAGAATTCGGCCAGTTTGTACCGGTTGGCTCCAAAGCTGTTGGTAGTAATGACATCACAGCCGGCATTTTTATTTTCTTCATGGATCGTTTTCACCACAGAAGGCCGGGTAAGGGAAAGCTCCTCAAAGCAAATGTTGATAAAATGGTTTCGATTGTAGAGTTCTGTACCCATCGCTCCATCAAAAATCACCGGGCGCTGGGAAAGAAGTTGTGTAATAGGAGGTCTCATGAGATATAGGATATCTAAAAATTGACTCGCTGTGAAGGTTGCCAAACAACCGCATTATCGTTCATTATTTCTATAGAATCCTACATTCAGGAGTTGAACATGGTACATAAAATTGGGAATAGAATTCCGAACACTACCGATGCTGCGTTTATAGCCTGGAATGCGGAAGTATCGGGAAGTGTTGAGCTGGGGAAAGATGTAAGTATCTGGTTTGGAGCATCGGTTCGGGGAGATATTGAACCTATAACGATTCAAGAGGATACCAATATCCAGGATAATGCCACCCTCCATACAGATTTTGGAGCACCCTGTACGATTGGAAAGCGTGTTACCATTGGACATAATGCCGTGATCCACGGGTGTACGGTAGGAGACGACTGCCTTATTGGTATGGGAGCCGTACTCCTTAGCAGATCCGAAATCGGAAAGGAATCGATTGTCGGTGCCGGCGCATTAGTAACAGAAGGAAAGATATTTCCTCCTAGATCCCTGATTCTCGGAAGTCCTGCTAAAGTGGTGCGAACCCTCGATGATTCGGCAATCGATGCCATACGAAAGAATAGCCAGAATTATATCAAACTGGCAAAGGATGCGGCAGAAAGTTATCGGGAAATCTAATAGCTACCGTAACGGCTGGATCAGTTTTTCCAGAGGAACCGGTTTGTCTATCAATCCTAAACGGAGAAGCGTCTCTACAGACTCTCTATAGACAGCGGGTTTTAAGGAGCCGTACGGACCCTCTACCATAAAAAGATGGCAGGTTTCTGCCAATACCTTCTGGAAAAAGCCCTGTCTGGAAACATCCGGTTTTCCAATATACGGTTCAGAGAGCCGGAATGCATCTTTCTGATTCTCCATGGTAAACTGAACCGCTCTTTCCGTCGCCCGTACAAACGCAGATAGAATTTCCCGTTTTTTAGTGAGAATCGAGGTGGAAGTAATGAACGAAGCCCCCACCATGGAAGAAAAGTCTTTTACGTCCCATTGAACGATCGAAATTCCTCTTTCTTTTAGCTGAATGGGCTCGTTGTTGAAAAAGCAAACGACCCCATCCACCTTATCTGAGAGAAGGGTAGGAATTTGGGTATAACCGATCCGCTCAATTTGTACACGGTTCTGCAATCGAAAGTATTCCAGAAAGAGCTGCAATCCTATCCAGCTGGTACCGTATAGCTCCGGCGTACCTATTGTTTTCCCCACAAAATCTTCCGGTGTTTTGATTCGGTTTGCCTTTGCAAGAATGGTAACCGGATACTTCTGATAATATTGGAATATAGCCCGGAGCTCCATCCCTTTACTCCCTGCAATAATAAGCTGGTCCGAGTCAGAGAGCCCGATATCCACTTTTCCTGCGGCAAGGAGGGAAAAAATATCCATACCGAATCCATACTGGATCTCAAGGCGGATTCCTTCTTCACGGTACAATCCTTTTTCAATTCCTGCATATAAAGGAGCGAACTGTACGTGAGGAATATAGCCTATGGCAAGTTTTACCAATTGCTCCTGGGCGGGTAGGCTTTCCAGTGTTGTTAAAAGAAGCAATCCCAACAGTTTTTTCGATGTATTCTTCATTTCTCGAATTCTCCTTTTGAGGCAAAACGCGATGGGGATCTGGGTGTTAACAATCGTTTCCGTATCCCATAATACGATAGAGAAGCAGCCCCATAGTAGAAAAGGCCGAGACCCACTAACCAGAGGAGCCCTACAAACATAAGCTCTATGTCGAAGTTTGCTTTAGCCCTGTTCACCAGAGCTCCCAGTCCCTCATGTCCGGAGACGAACTCGCCTACTACTGCCCCTATCACCGAAAGGGTGATGGAAATTTTTACCCCGCTGAAAATACCGGGTAATGCGGCAGGAAACTCCATTCCGAAGAGACTCTGTAGCTTTCCCGGCTTGTAAAAACGGATCAAGCATTGGACCCGTTCCTCCGAATGTTGAAATGCAGCAATGATATTAATTAAAAGGGGAAAGAAGATAACGATCACCGAGGTTACGATCCGGGGGAGCATTCCAAAACCAAACCAGAGAACAAGGAACGGAGCCAGGGCTACCGAAGGAATGGTGTTTGCACCAATAAAGTACGGCATTAAGAGGCGAGAGAGGAATTTAAATTTTGCAATACCGAATCCCACGATCATACTCAAGGAAAAGGCAATGAAAAATCCCCCTAAAGATTCTACCACAGTTAATTCGAGGTCTCTAAGAATCGTTCCATCGGAGAGCGTGCTGATAAATTTTTTTAGAATGGCGGAAGGAGCAGGAAAAATAAGATCCGGGATGGCAAAGGCATTTTTTATAAAGCCCAGCAGAAAATAGAGGAGAACGATTTCCAGAGGAAGGAGGATATGGCTCCAGTGGGACCGGAGATAGAGAGAAAGACGCTTCCTCAAAGGAGATTTTGATACGGCAGGGGATGAAGAAGACGGTAAAAATGCAGGAGCTTTTTCCGTTTCTGTATCCCAGAGGAATTTTACCTCTTTTCGAATGGCACTATTTATACGTTGTTGAGGTTCGCTGAGAACATAGATGTCGTTGTTCGTTTCAGCCAGGTTTTGATGGGATTTGGGAATCTTTTTAATATCCAGAATGCGGGCAGGGAGAGGTGAAAGCATATAGATCCGGTCTGAGAGAAAACAAGCTTCTTCAACTGAATGAGTTACCAGGAGGATCGTCGTTTTCCGGGTATGATGGAGTCGTTTCACCAAAAGATTCAACCGTTCCCGGGTAATAAGATCCAGGGAAGAAAAAGGCTCGTCGAGAATCAACAGATCCGGTTCGGTTACCAGCGCACGGGCTATTTCCACTCTTTTCTTCATTCCGCCGGAGAGCTGGTGAGGGAAATAATACGCATACTCTTTTAAACCTACGGATTCCAGGATACCAAGAGCCTTTTGAATCAGATCATCTGTAATAAGAGTTCTTTTAAGTTTAAAGGGAAGTAGTACATTGGAGAGAACGTTTTTCCATTCTAAGAGTGTATCATGCTGAAAAACAAAGGAAATTCTTTCCGCCTGTACTTCCAATTCTCCCTGCCACCCTTTCTGGAGTCCGGCAATGATGTTCATCAAGGTAGTTTTCCCGCACCCGGATGGACCAATAAAGCTGACAAATTCTCCTTTCTTAACGCTAAAAGAAAGAGAAGCTAAAATTTTTGTTTCTTCAAATTGTGCGGTTAAATTGTTCGCCTTAACAACCGGCATCTAATTTCTATATAGCGGCAGGGAATACCCTGTCAAGAGATACATATATTTAAAACGTTACTTAAAGGGGTTGTAAAAGAACCCTATAGAGTTGTAAATAAGTAGGATGAAAGAGTCAAATATGCCCAAGATTGAACCTGTATCCTACGAGGGTGAATTGTTTCGATTTATCCCGAATCCATCGGAACTCCGTAAAATTCCTGCTGATCTCCGGATCCGGATGTTGTTCGAACTGTTCCTGATCCGGGAGTTCGAAACCCGGTTATTGGAATTGAAGGATGCCGGGTTGGTTCATGGGCCGGTGCATTCCAGTATCGGTCAGGAGGGATCCGCAGTGGGAGCTATTCGTGCCCTATCTCCTCTGGATGCTATTGCATCGACCCATCGAGGGCACCATCATTTTCTTGCCAAAACTATCAGCACGTACTTTTCAGCGTACGATCCAAAAGAAACTTTACCCCAGGAACTGTACGCCCTCGTGCGGAAAACCCTGGCAGAAATTATGGGATTAGCAGAAGGTTTTTGCAGAGGCCGGGGAGGATCCATGCATCTGGGAGATAAGGGATGCCGCTGCTACGGGACAAATGCAATCGTGGCAGGGGGAGTTCCACTGGCTACCGGGCTGGGATGGGCATTCGCGCTGGATCAGGTTCCACAGGTGGCAGTTTCTTTCCTGGGAGATGGCGCTGTAAACCAGGGTGTAGTGCATGAAGTGATGAATATGGCTCAGCTCTGGAAACTCCCCGTGATCTTTTTTGTGGAGAACAACTTATACGCAGTAGCCACCTCTGTGAAAGAGGCCTGTGCGGTGGAAAGAATCGCGCAGGTAGGAATCGGGTACGGTTTGAACTCTTTTGTAGTGAACGGGATGGACCCCGATACGGTATATCTCTCTCTCCTCTATGCACGGGCGCATGCGGTGGAAGGGAAAGGACCTGTCTGGATCGAGGCAGAAACGTACCGGTTCAAGCACCAGGCTCAGAGTCTGCCTGGCAGCGCGTATGGGTATAGGACAAAAGCAGAGGAGGGGAAATGGGGAGAGAAGGACCCCTATGTTACCTATCCCGGGAAACTCCTTTCAGAGGGGATCCTTACCGAGGAAGAGGTAACCGTCTTAAAGGAGAAGGCTGCTGAGGTGGTTCGGTATGGGGTGGACTCGTTTGTGAAAAGCAAGGAAGGGATTCTCTATGTGCCTGAAGAACTGTATCCTGGTCGGGAAGATCTCGAGGTTGGTGTTCGAAGCGATGGAAAAGAACTGGACAGTCTACCCTATAAAGAGGAGTTACAGCTCAAAGAAGAACACACTGGATCTAGTTATGGATGGGAAAAACAAACCTATGTGGATGTAATATCCTCGGTGATCGGTAGGAGGATGGAAACGGATCCACGGGTTATCGTGATCGGAGAAGAGGTTGGACACATGAAGGGGGGTGCTTTCCTGGCCACAAAAGGACTTTCTAAGCGGTTCCCCGGCCGGGTGATAGATACTCCCATTTCTGAAGGAGGGTTTACAGGCATGGCTTTAGGGCTGGCTTTATCGGGAAAACGGCCTGTGGTGGAAATTATGTATCCGGATTTTGCCCTTGTAGCCGCGGATCAATTGTTCAACCAGATCGGAAAGTGTCGCTATATGTACGGAAACCAGCATGATGTGCCCCTCATTGTCCGAACCCGGGTCAGCATAGGAACCGGGTACGGGGCACAGCACTCGATGGAACCTGCAGCTCTCTTTAGCTTGTTCGAAGGCTGGAGAATCGTAGCTCCCTCAACCCCGTACGATTATATAGGCCTGTTCAATACGGCGTATCATAGTCTGGACCCTGTATTGATTATCGAGCATCAGGCTCTCTATTCCCTTGAAGGAGAGGTGCCCCGGGATAGGGATTTCTGTATCCCCTTTGGAAAGGCTCTGGTCCGTAAACCAGGGAAGGATATTACTGTGGTCAGCTACTCTCGGATGGTTCATAGGGTGCTGGAAGCGGCTCACCTTCTTACGGATCGAGGGATAGATGCAGAGGTGATCGATCTACGAACGCTGGACCTCCTGAGCATCGATTATGATTCGATTGGAACATCCCTTCGGAAAACGGGGAGGCTGGCCATTGTGGAGGAAGGGCACTTCTATGGAGGATTCGGGGCTCATCTTAGCGATGAAGTGCAGAGACGTTTCTTCGATGAACTGGATGGCGAAATCCTCCGCATTGCGGGCAAAAATATCCCCATGCCGGTGTCCAGACCCCTTGAGAGTCTATCAATTCCAGATGTGCCGGATATTCTCGATCTCCTTGAAAACGCTGTCCGATAGCTTATTTAATTTACGTGCGTTTATCGTGCAATCGAAGACCACCATCCCTCTGTAAGGATATTATGTATTTGTTGCGTTTTTTGCGATGACAGCAACCAGAGAAGCCGGATTCCAGGGCTTACTAAAAACTGCAAGGACAGAATCGATTTTTCTCACACGGTCTATGGCAGTCTGATCTGCATGACCTGTTATCATGATCGTTTTGATATGGGGATACTTCTCGTTAACAACCTTTAAGAATTCATCTCCTGTCATACCAGGCATGAGCCAGTCAGATATGATGAAAATGACTTCCACATCCTCTTGTTCAAGCTCCTCGATGATTTCAAGGGCAGAATCGGCATCAGTAGCCTTTTCATATAGATAATTCGATCCAAATGCATGCTTGAGTTCCTGAATGAGGGATAAGAGGATTATCACTTCATCATCTACACATACAATCGCCTGCTTTTTCACTTTTGTTTCTCCATCTATTTGTTGTTTATGCAGAGTATCATAAGTCGACTTTCACTGCAGGAATCAAAACTAAAAACTCGGTTCTGCCTGGCTGTGATTTAAAAGTAATGGTCCCTTTATGTAATTCGACAATCCGCTTACATATATCAAGCCCAAGGCCCATCCCTTCACCCTTTTTTTTCGTAGTGAAAAACGGTTCGAATATCCTTTCTCGAATCTCCTCCGGTATCCCCGGTCCGCTATCGATCACCGACACAGCAGCATTCTCACCCTGAATTTCTGTACGAATCTCAAGCTCTCCTTTGAATTTCATAGCCTCTGCGGCATTACGAATAAGGTTCATCCAAACCTGAGAGAGCCTATCGGAAGAACCCAGAACCATCACCGGAGTTAGTTCCGCCTGCACATTAATTCCATGCTTGAGCATATTGTGCATCAAGGTTAGCACTCGGCTGATATCCGCTGAAATATCCACCAAATTTTCTTCGCCTTTTTCCTGAGAGAGGTAGGCATGAAAGGCTGAAACAACACCTGCAGCCTTCTGAGATGACTCATTGATGATTTCAGCCATACGCCGTGCAATAATTGTTTCTCCTGCAGCAGAGACGATCTCCAGATTCTTCTGTGTCACGAGAAATGGAATGATCTCAGTGACATGATTGGAAAGACCCAGATCTAATAGCAGAGCGGCAAGCTTTGAACTTTCTGGAATCTGCCTATTCTCCAGTTGCTTTTCAATACTCCCCGCGATCTTTCGATTCGGCATTGCAGTATTCAACGTGCGGTTATCCTTGAATCCCAGGCGAATGGTCGCGTCATACAAAGAGCGTTCTGCAGAATCGAGTCGGGACAGAAAATCGTACATTACAGGAATCTTCTCATCGAGATACCCTGTCAGGGTACGATTTGCCGAGATGATAGCTCCGAGCGGTGTGTTGAGTTCATGCGCGATACCTGCAGAAAGCTGCCCCAGGGCGGTAAGTTTCTCAGACTCGATGAGCCTATCCTGCAACAGCTTCTGTTCTTCAAGGGCAGCTTCGAGCTCAAGCGTCCGTTCTGCAACGCGCTGCTCAAGCCTTGTATTTGCTATTTGAAGCTCTTCATTCTTCGCCTGTATCCTGGCCGACATATCGTTCATCAATCTGATAATTTCGTCAATATCTGCGTATCCAGTCTCTGCGATTCGGGTATCATACTGTCCGGCTGCAATCTTATTGATACCCGACGAAAGCTGGCCGAATACATGTGCTACGCGCTTCATTACAAAAAGGTGATGGGCAACGTAATTCGCACAGATGACTCCAACGATCAAAGCCAGCATGATCCACAAGATACCCTGAATGATCTCTTTAAGTTCGATATCGTTGAAATACAGCGTGACAGTCCCGAGCGGGATATCCTTATATTCAATATAACGCGACTGGGGAGGAATCCATCGAGAAACAGATTCTGGCACTCGATTGAGTACACGCCCAGTTGCAGTCGAATCTACTGTAATACCTGAGATTCTGCCCGAGGACAAAAGCGCTTCCCCTATACGGATCACCTGCAAATCATCTACATTGTACAGAGGCTCTATCAGCACAACTTGAATCTCGTCTGCAGTGATAGATGCGTTGCGGTTCATGTTCCGCATCATAAAGAAGGCGAGAATCGCAATTGAGATCAGCTGAACGAGCACGATAATGGAGGTGGAGATAAGGATAGACACTCTGTGGCTCTCATCCATGAGATTACGTCTGTTAGGAGTAGCCCCATGTTTCGAAGAGATCATTGCAGATACTCCCTCGTGATGCTTTCGAATACCCCGGCGGCGAGTCCTTCGCGGTTTGCACGGTCGAATGCCTCGCTGAGCGCTTTGCCCTCTGGTGTTCTTCTGAACAGACTGTACACCTTGCCCGGCTCTAACGGAAGCAGCAGTGGCTTTACCTTCTCATACAGACCGTTGATCTTCAAGTAATAGCAGAACGAATCATAGTTGAGGTCCAATATGCCATCGATCCTGCCGGCAAATAGTTTATTGAGGTTGATACGCCGATAATCGGCATTCGACACCAGTTCTATCTTGATACGCTCATCGATCATGAAGGGTGGCAGATACGTATCCTCACTAAATCCAATCTTTTTCCCATAGAAATCTGCAGGAGATTTTATGGCGTTGAGAGGATCATTGGCACGAACTATGACGCAGTACTTGATCAGCGTAAGGTGAGTTTCAGGATAGAGGAAGATCGCATCACGTTCTGCAGTTTTCGAAAGCTGTGAAACCACATCTACCTCCCCGTTTTCGAGCATCTTCATCACACGAGGGATCGGATAGGGCCCAACGACCTCGAGATTCACTCCCATCTTAGGGGCTAGGAATCGTTCCCAGTATTCGACTGTTACTCCACCCGCTTTTTTTGGTGAGACTTCCATCATAAAGGGCTCAAGTTGAAACACAGCCATACGTACAGTCTGCGCACTCCCAAACCCGCCTAAAAATACCATAACACAGACAAGAAGCAGCCATTTTATCAACACGGGAACCTCCGTGCTCTGTTACTACCACGTACAAGTATATGTCTATGCATAGATACAATGCAACCAGCTTGGGGTGTAGAGCAGGATACAGAGGGAAATGCCAACAAGGCGTTCGATCACCTCGTGGAAGCCTATCTAGAGCGTCTTTGCGACCGTTCGTTTGAGAATCTGCAAAACAAAGAGGATAAGAACTCACACTCCTGCTTTTGCAATGGTGTTCAAACTCCCTGAGCACTCAAGGACGATTCTATAAAAATATACCTTTTCGTATATCTGTAGTAACCAATTGAGAATTTTATCTTTACGAGACGGTATAGAAAAATCCAAAAAAACATTCTATAAGAGGGATACAAAAGAAGGACACAAGAGGTACGTTTCCATGGAAAAACTGAAAGAAATGTTTCGAGAAAAGTTCACGAGAAATGAGGTCCGGGTTGTTCAATCTCCCTTGCGGATCTGTCCGCTGGGTGCTCATGTAGACCATCAGCATGGGTATGTGACAGGAATGGCTTTAGATGCTTCCATCTTTTTAGCCTATGCTCCCAATCCCGAGAGGTACATTCGTGTTCAAAGTCTGGATTTCCCGGATGAAGAATACTTTCATCTGGATCATATACCCGATATGATCCCGGGTTTCTGGGGAAATTATATTCGAGGGGCAGCTCTTTCTCTGGAACGGCAGTATAAATTAAAGGTAGGTATCCAGGGAGTTGTCCGGGGCCGTCATCCGATCGGAGGGCTTTCTTCTTCTGCGGCAGTGATCACCGCCTATCTGATGGCTCTCTGCGATGTGAATGGATTTTCCCCCTCTAAGGAAGAGTTGATACGGTTGAGCCATTGGGTGGAAACGGACTTTATTGGTTTAAACAATGGAATCCTCGACCAGTCGGCCAATATTCTCAGCAAGAAGGGATATTTGATGTTCATGGATTGCCGAACCGAGCAGTACGAGCTGGTGCCAAAAAGTCCCCGAATGCCCGATTATGAAGTAATTGTAGTCTACTCAGGGATCAGCACAGCCCTGATGGGGACCGATTACAACAATCGGGTGGATGAATGTAAGGTTGCTGCCTGGATCCTTCAGGAACTAGATTCAGGGAAAGTTTCTCCTTTGAAACAAGTCCGTTTGCGGGATGTAGCTCCGGATCAGTTTGAAGCATTAAAAGGATCCCTCCCCGGACGCTTTCGTAGAAGGGCAGAGCATTTCTTCTCAGAGAACCAGCGGGTCTTAAAAGGTTTACAGCTCTGGAAAGAGGGGGATGTATCCGGTTTCGGAAGATTGATGTTCGAATCCGGTGAAAGCTCTATCCGAAACTATGAATGTGGATGCCCGGAGTTGATTACTATTTTTGAGACACTCTCTGATTGCGATGGGGTGTACGGAGCCAGATTCAGCGGCGCCGGATATAGGGGGTGCTGCATCGGGCTTGTTGATCCGTCAAAGAAGGAATCTATTCAGGAGAAGATCGAAAGCGTGTATCCTAAAAAACACCCCCAGTACAAAGACACGTTTAAAGTGTATTACAGTAAGACAGGAGATGGCGCACGTATCTTAACACCGGAAGAAGTGCGATCGTTTGCAGAATAAATTAAGGGGTTAGATCAATGAAATGTGTGCTTCTTGCGGCGGGCTTTGCCACTCGGCTGTACCCGTTAACGCTGAATACACCCAAACCACTTTTAGACGTGGCGGGTAAACCAATCCTTGATCGGTTAATGGAAAAGATCCGGGAAGTTCCAGAAGTGGGCGAAGTACTTCTTGTGACCAACGGTAAGTTTTTCCACACGTTTAATGAGTGGGCATACCGACAATCTTCCTATCCTTTAGTTACGGTCCTTAATGACGGTACGCTGGACAACGAACATCGTTTTGGGGCGATTGCCGACCTTGCCTTTGCGGTTCATGAGCAGAGAATCGAGGAAGATACTCTGGTGCTGGCTGGAGATAATCTGTTTGATTTTTCATTGAAGGATTTTGCTGAATTCTTTTATGCAAAGGGTACGGACTGCATTACCACCCATCAGCTGAACGATAGAGAACAGTTAAAACGGACCGGAGTAATCGAAGTGGATCCAGGCTGGAGAGTCCTTAGTTTTCAGGAAAAACCCCGGGCACCTCGTACATCGTATGCTGTCCCCCCAATCTACCTCTATCGATGGAATACGCTACCTTTGCTTGAGGAGTATCTTCAGGCAGGCATGAATCCCGATGCTCCTGGCAGCTTTATCCCCTGGCTTCTTGAGAGGAAAGCCGTGCATGCGTACTTCTTTGCGGGAAGCCGGTACGACATCGGAACCCGGGAGAGTTACGAAGAGGTATGTAGAATCTACCAGAATCGAGGAGTGGATTGACAGAATATTGCTTTTTCTGTAGGT
>JAGODW010000372.1 GCA_017998025.1 Spirochaetales bacterium | reverse complement strand
CTATTTTAACAGATCCGCGGTACCAGAAATCCATTCTAAATAGCTTACAGATTGTGGTGCTCTCTACCCTTTCTGCTACGGTATTAGGATTTATCTATGCTTATGCGATCACCCGAACGGATATTCCCTTACGAAAGTTTTTTAAGGGCATCAGTCTGCTCCCCCTTTTTTCTCCCCCATTTATGGTGGCTTTTAGTTATATCATGCTGTTTGGTAGAAACGGCTTAATTACCTCCCAGTTGTTAGGATTACAGGTAAACATCTTTGGATGGCATGGACTGTGGTTTGCACAGACGGTTGCATTTCTTCCGGTCGCTTCCCTTGTGATGGAAGGCATTCTGCAGTCCATACCTCCCAGTCTGGAGTATGCAGGAAGAAACATGGGAGCCAATGGTTTCACCCTGTTTCGAACCATCACGTTTCCCCTGGCACGACCGGGCGTAGCCGGTGCGGCTCTTTTAGTAGCGATCCAGGTACTGGCTGATTTTGGGAATCCTATCATGATTTCCGGGGATTTTTCCGTATTGGCTACCGAGGCCTGGATGCGGGTAGAAGGGTGGGCTGATATTAGCGGTGCTGCGGTACTGTCTCTTCTCCTCCTGGTACCTTCCTTCCTGATTTTTACGTTTCAAAGATACTGGGTAAGTCGCAGATCCTACATCACAATTACCGGAAAAATCACTCAGATCGATATCCAGAAAACGGGTACATTCGTACGCTGGATCTTATTTCTGATCTGTTTTTCCGTATCTGTACTGATCATACTTGTATATATCGCTCTTTTTATTGGTGCCTTTGTAGAAGGATGGGGATTCAACTGGACACCCACCCTGCGGTATGTCAAAGAAATTCTTTCCAGATCCCCGGAGCTTTCCAACAGCCTGGTATTCTCTGTTATAGCGGGATGCGGAAGTGCTCTCTTCTCCATAACAGCAGCATACCTGGTTACTAGAAAACGATTTTTAGGTCGAAAGTTTATCGATTTTACCTGTATCCTCCCTGCGGCACTCCCGGGATTGTTCCTGGGCCTTGGGTATTCCATCTCCTACACCCGGCCTCCGTTTGATCTGTACGGTACTGCCGCTATTGTCATTTTTGCCATGATGTTCTGGAACATTGCCATGGGGTATCAAACGGGCATCGGAGTATTCCAGCAGATCTCTCCATCCCTTCCCGAGGCGGCAAGCAATCTAGGTGCCAGTACTTTCCGTATCTTTCGGGAGATAGAAATCCCTCTGATTAAAGGGCCGTTCTTTTCTGCATTCATTGTTTCTTTTATCCGGGCTATCACCACGTTGAGCGTGATTGTATTTATTGCTACATCGAAAAATGTAGTAGCTACCTTCAGCATTATGAACCTGGTGAACGATGGATTTTATGGAAAGGCGGCGGCTTTAACCTGTGCGCTTCTTCTCATTGCCTTTAGCCTGTTAGGGATAACAAAACTGTTGCTGGGTAAGAACATTGTACTTTTCAAGGTATAAACAGAAGGATCTTACTGGTAGAAGGATTTTAGTATGGAAACTATTCATCTTCGGATTCAAAATGTATGCAAGAGCTTCGGGAAGGTAAATGTACTGAACAAGGTGTCACTCGATATTCCACGAGGAAGTTTTACCACCTTCCTGGGCCCTTCTGGATGCGGAAAGACCACCCTCCTTCGAACAATAGCTGGTTTTTACTTTCCCGATGGGGGAGAAATCTATCTAGGAGACCGGTTGTTAAATACTGTTCCTTCTCACCTGCGGAATACCATCATGGTTTTTCAGGACTATGCCTTGTTTCCTCACATGACGATCGAAGAAAACATTACCTATGGACTGCGGATCCGCAAGACTCCGAAGGATGAAATCCAGAAGAGGCTTGAACGAACCCTGGGATACCTGGGGATAGGGAACCTCCTGGACCGGATGCCGGGACAGATCAGCGGCGGCCAGCAACAGAGGGTCGCTTTAGCCCGGGCGTTAATTATGGAGCCGGAAATCCTGCTACTGGATGAACCCCTATCGAACCTGGATGCAAAACTAAGGATCAATATACGGGCAGAGCTCAGGCAGCTGCAACAGCGGTTGAAGATTACCACGATCTACGTTACCCATGATCAGGCGGAAGCGCTGGCTCTTTCCGACAGAATCGCAGTAATGAACGAGGGGAAAATTGTCCATTACGGAACTCCTCGGGAGCTGTACTATTCTCCGGCGAATATGTTTGTAGCTTCCTTTATTGGAAAAGTGAATCTGATCCGGGGGAAAGTGGACTCGATTACGGATGGAATGGTACGGGTAAAGGTGGGAACCTCAGAATTCCTTCTACAGCCTGCTCAAGTATCGAGGACACCAAATATCGTACGTGCAGGGAAAGAAGTAATCCTCTGTGTTAGACCGGAAACAATACGGATTGAAAAGGGGATCCAGGCGTCCGATGTTAATACGTTTCAAGGAGTGGTAACAAATTATATCTTCGAGGGAGCTACGATCCGGTATTGGGTAGAAGCTTTCCAGAAGGAACTGGTGATCGATGTGTTTGATCCCCCTGAAGTTATACCGATAGACCACCCCATCACGCTTCGGTTTAAACCGGAGCGGATCCACCTGTTACCCGGGGAATAATACAAATAACCCTCTGAATTTATAAACAGAGTACTTAACAATTTTTCCTGGCATCGATTCGCAGGGCCGCAAGGCAGCCGAAAGGGCTGCCCGAATTCAGCGTTTCAGTATCTTCTTCAGGGCAGAGAGAAGGGTATCTACGTTTTCCCTCCGGGCAGTGTGCCCC
>JAGODW010000016.1 GCA_017998025.1 Spirochaetales bacterium | reverse complement strand
TAACACTCCCGGGAGCAGAAAAGGGTATAACTTTTTACCTGAAACCAGATTTTTCCAAACTTAGCTGGGAAGCTATTTACGCAGCGATGAGCCAGGCGTTTTTCACTTTAAGCTTAGGAATCGGCAGCATGTTGATCTTTGGAAGTTACCTGGGCAAAGAGAGGACCCTTCTGGGAGAATCTATATATGTGATAATTCTTGATACGTTTGTAGCGTTAATGGCGGGAATGGTGATCTTCCCCGCTTGTTTCGCCTTCGGGGTTGATGCTGGAGCCGGCCCTGGTTTGACTTTTGTTACTCTGCCAAATGTTTTTAATTCTATGGCCAGGGGCAGAGTATGGGGGACACTGTTTTTCATTTTTCTGTCTTTTGCCGCTTTAACTACGGTAATAGCCGTTTTTGAGCATCTTATCGCTTTTGCAATGGATGAATGGAAATGGAGTCGAAAAAAGGCATCTTATATAGGGATGGGAGTCCTGTTTATCGCTTCTTTGCCCTGCGTCTTTGGGTTTGGCCCCTGGAGCGGATTTCACCCTTTTGGAGAAGAAACAGTAATCCTTGATCTGGAAGATTTTATCGTAAGTTTTAACCTTCTACCTATTGGTTCCTTAATATTTATACTTTTCTGTACCACTAAGTATGGTTGGGGATGGGATAATTTTATAAAGGAAGCGAATACAGGTATGGGACCCCGGTTTCCCCAAGGGCTGCGGGGTTATATGACGTATGTTTTACCAATCATTATTATTGCAATATTAATCATGGGTTACATTCAATTCTTTAGTTAGATTGTTTAGGGTCACGCTATGTGTCACCAGGGTTGGTCGGCACTATACTATTATTAATTAGGAGAGAATGTCATGGAAGAAGTTGTTAGGGAAAAGTTTTTAAAGCGGCGCCACATGATTTTTGCAGCTATTGGATCAGCGATTGGTTTGGGAAACGTATGGCGGTTCCCCTACCTGTGTTATGAATACGGAGGGGCTGCCTTCTTAGTTGCCTACGTTGTCGGACTTTTTGTCATTGGAATTCCGTGGCTTCTTACCGAGTTTGGTATGGGGCATTATTTTCAAAAAGGAGCGCCTGGCGTATTCAAAAAAATTAGTAAAAAATGGGAATGGGTGGGATGGTTTCCCAGTATATCGGCCTTTATAATAGATACATATTATTGTGTTATTATGGCATGGACTCTAATTTATATGGTTAGCTCCATGACGTTAGCCTGGGGTGCAGGGACAGCCGGAGCTCAGCAGGCTGGAGATTATTTTTTCAAAACAGTGCTTCGCCTTTCTGATAGCCCGGGGACTCTGGGGGGATTAAATTGGCCTATTGTAGGGGCCTTGGCCATTACCTGGATCGTGATTTATTTAGTGATCTATCGAGGTGCTGAAATAGTAGGAAAAGTCTCTCAAGTAGTCATGTCGATAGCGTGGATTTTAATCCTGGCAATAGTAATAAGAAGCGTTACCTTGCCAGGAGCAGTAGACGGTCTTAATTACTACCTCGATATCGATTGGTCTGTCTTGAAAGGGCCAGATGTTTGGTTTGCTGCTTTTAGCCAGATTGCCTTTTCCCTTTCCGTAGGAATGGCGGGAATGTATGCTTATGGACGATTCATTGCAAAAAAAGGTGATATAACAAACAACACCGTCATCACGTCCTTTTGCGATACCAGTTTTGCCTTCCTGGCAGGGTTTGCAGTCTTTAGTACGGTAGGGTATATCATGCAAGCTATGGGAGTCTCTTTACAGGATGTAACTATTTCCGGCATTGGGTTGGCTTTTGTGACCTATCCTGTTGGAATATCATTGATGCCCACTTTAAATCGATTGACCGGAGTTTTATTCTTTCTCATGTTCTGGCTCATTGGGCTTAGCTCAGCCTATTATCTAGCTTATGCGGGCTACATTGTTCCTCTGATTGATAAGTTTGGATGGAACCGGAAAAAAGTTACCTTCTGGGGCTGTTTAATAGGATTTTTAATTGGACTTTTGTACTGTACTCAAGGAGGTCTCTATTGGCTCGACATCGTGGATAGAACCGTGGCCTTTTATACCTTATTGATAGGCGGTGCCATTGCTTCCCTGGTCGTTGGTTGGGTTTTTGGTGCAAAAAAGCTTCGCGAACATGTAAACGCTACTTCCGATATAAAAGTAGGTCCATGGATGGATGTACTTATTAAAATCGTTGTACCCGTGGGGCTTCTTTTTGTCGTGATTTACGGGGGTTTTATGCAGGACATTAAAAAGCCGTATGGAGGATATGGAAGCTGGTCAAATTTCATCTGGATAATACTGGCGGTAGTACTAATTGCTAGTTTTATATTGCAACGAATGAAATCAAAAGAGGAAGAAACGATTAAGAAGGAGGAGAAATAAAATGACACCCGCTGCAATAGGATCGATCATATTCATGGCTGTAATTCTTATCGGTGGATTGGCTTTCTGTATCAGCCGCATAGGCAAGGGAGGTGGTCAATGGGAGGATTAGACCTGGTCAGATAGAAAAGTTGTGCATCATACTTAGGATATCGGGAAAGAACATTTTCTTTCCCGATATTTTTATGGGCTTATCAATAGAATAGCCACTTTGCAACATCCTCAACGGAGAGATAAGAATGCCGAAGAAAATCGGTTTTGACAACGAGAAATATCTGACAGAACAATCGACTGAGATTTTACAACGTATTAAACAATTCGGCGAAAAGCTGTTTTTGGAGTTTGGCGGCAAACTCCTTTACGATTACCATGCGGCTCGTGTCCTTCCGGGCTACGATCCGAACGTCAAAATGAGGTTGCTTCAGAAGTTGAAAGATAAGCTTGACGTTATCCTTTGCATTTACGCGGGAGATATAGAACGCAAAAAGATGCGGGCTGATTTTGGCATTTCCTACGATGCCGATGCCCTGAAGCTGATCGACGATCTAAGGGAATGGGGAATCGACGTATGTGCCGTTGTAATTACTCGCTTTGAAGACCAGCCTGCCGCGATCCAGTTTAAGAACAAACTGGAACGGCGGGGAATTAATGTCTACACCCATAAGTTCACAAAAGGGTATCCTACAAACGTAGAAATGATTGTGAGTGAAGAAGGATATGGTGCGAATAGGTATATCCCGACAACGAAACCCATAGTTGCCATCACAGGCCCGGGACCCGGGAGCGGAAAACTTGCGACAGCCTTATCTCAGCTGTACCATGAACGGAAGCGAGGCATTCGGGCAGGCTACGCTAAGTTCGAGACATTCCCGATATGGAATCTTCCCCTTAAACATCCAGTAAACATCGCTTACGAATCAGCCACGGCCGATTTACGGGATTTTAACGTAATCGATTCTCATCATCTGGAAGCGTACAACTTAAAGGCAGTAACGTATAACCGCGACCTTGAGGCTTTTCCCCTCCTCCGCAGGATCATCGAGAAGATCACTGGTGAACCGTGTATTTACAAGTCACCGACCGATATGGGGGTCAACCGGGTTGGTTTCGGCATTATTGATGACGAGGCAGTAAGAGAAGCCTCGGTCCAGGAAATTATTCGGCGGTACTTTCGTTACTCCTGTGAATATGCGATGGGAATGATCGATAAGGAAACAGTAGAACGGGCGGAATTGATTATGGAGGAAGTTGGTGCAAAGGTAGAGGACCGTCCTGTAGTTTTGCCAGCCCGGAAAGCTGCAGAAGAGGCTCGCCTTAGGGGGAAAGGGAATAATGGCATATTCTGTGGCGCTGCCATCGAACTTCCGGACGGAACGATCCTTACTGGAAAGAATTCTCCTTTGATGCACGCTGCTGCCTGCCTTATCATCAACACCGCAAAGCACTTAGCCGGGATCCCCCCTGCAATCGATCTTCTTCCCAAAAGTATCATAGAATCTCTAAACTACTTTAAGAAAAATGTCCTTGACGGGAAGCGACTCAGTCTGGATCTGGAGGAAACTCTGATTGCTCTTAGTATCAGCGGTACGATGAACCCTGCAGCCCAGGCAGCGGTAGAAAAATTGAAAGAAATCCGGGGCTGCGATGTACATATGACCCACATTCCGACCCCGGGAGATGAAGCGGGCTTACGCAAGCTCGGTCTCAACCTGACAAGCGACCCGGACTTTTCTAGCCGATACCTTTTCCTGACCTGAAACGGTTAGGTGCTAAGGCTTGATCTACTGCTTTACAGCTTTCTCGTTCGATTAGGCTAAAGGGGATGTAGACCTTGACAGGATAGTCCCTGCCTGTTTCGAGTTTGTCGAGCATGATCTTGACGGCAAGACGGCCAAGCTCTTTGGTAGGGATAGAGATCGTTGTCAAGGCTGGACGGCTGTAAGCCGCCATCTCTATGTTGTCGAAGCCGATGATCGAGATATCATCGGGCACCGAGATGCCGTTTTCACTCAAAGCCTTCATAACCCCAAGGGCAACAGTGTCATTGCCGCAGAAAATAGCGGTTGGCAGAGTCTTTCTTTCGATCATTTCTCTCATACTCGCATAACCGTCGGCTGTAGTGAGGTGGGTATCAATGACAAAATCTTCGTTCACCTTAATATTTGCCTGGTTAAGGGCATCGAGGAAGCCCTGGTAGCGATGTTCATTGAATACCTGGTATTTCTGCTGAGTTGAACCGATGTACCCGATTTTTCGGTGGCCGAGGCCGATAAGGTATTGAACTGCACAGAGCGCGCCGCGATATCCGTCACAGAGCACTTCATCGAAGTCGCTTCCAATGCTGTTTACTCCAGCATAGACGAGGTTTGGCATCTTTTGTTTGATCAGGTTGATGTTTTCAAGTTTGGTTCTTCCCAGCATGATGCCACAATCTATCTGCGTTGATTCCATGAACAGTGAAAAGCCAGGATCGATGATGTTCATAACAGAGAGTTTGTATTTAAGTGAGTAACCAAGCTTGACCAGGGTATTCTGAATAGCGGCGAGAAGAGAAGAAAAAAAGGGTGATACGAATGTCTCGTGGTCTGAGGTGAGTATGCAGCCAATGGAGAGCACTGATGTGTCAAGTCCACCTGATAGAACTTTAAGCTTTGCCGGGATGTCAGACAGATAGCCCATTTCCCGCGCAGCCTGCAGCACACGCCGACATGTCTCATCGTTTGGTTTACGGGATGTAACCCCATTGAGAATTCTAGAGACGGTCGAAATCGAAACGCCTGAAGCTTTTGCAATATCCTTAAGTCGAGCTGCCATTTCTTTTCCCCTCTGCTATGGGTTTCATTATCAAAGTATGCGCTGAACTCAAAGCAGCTGGCTGTGCAAAAAGTGCAAGGGGTCCGCCTATGAGGGGCCTGCACCATTCAAGAAACGATCTACGGATGCCATTCCTTTCAGTATTGACATATTCTTCAGGGAGCGTACGTTCGTGAAGCATCACGTCCTCTATGGGAATATACACTGTTTCTGCCCGATAGGGTATAGAAGAAAGTCTCTTGAATCCCACCATCACTGCGGTGCATCCAGATAGTGCAGCCTTCACTGCTTCGCTTCCTGCTAATATTGCCTCTTCCCGATCTAGAGCTGATTGATGAGCAATAGAGCAGCGGCCTAAAATACCCGGTTTCTCATTCCGAGCTTTAATGCCGAGTCGTTTTATCACGATAGAGGATAAATATGATGAGACATCGCCGTAATAGACTGAACGACCCGTCTTGAACACAGGCGGGACCAAAAGCGATCCATCCTTCTTCTTGAGGCCTTCACTTGCCACTACGACAACTCCCCCTATGCGGTCGAAGAGGGTCTTTGCCTCATCGAGAAATTGCTCTTCATCGAAAGGAATTTCGGGTACATAAATGAGATGCGGGCCAAGGGGGTGGGCGAGCGCTGCAGCTGCTGTGAGCCAGCCAGTGTTTCTTCCCATGCTTTCGATAATGCACACATGGATCGGGAGAGATGCAATGTCGCAGGCGAGTTCAGCAACGGAGGCGGCGAGGTAGCGAGCTGCGCTTCCAAAGCCTGGAGCATGATCAGTCACTGCGATATCGTTGTCTACAGTTTTCGGAATTCCAATCACACGGATGTGCCGGCTGCGCGGTGTGTGGGCTATAGCCCGAGCGAGTTTGCCGCAAGCATCCATCGTACCGTTGCCGCCGTTGAAGAGCACGCAGTCAATACGCTGGCTGAGGAGCACCTCGATGATCTTTTCGTAGTCAGTTTCTTCGAGCGGGTAGCGTGAAGTGCCGATATACGATGCGGGTGTGGAAGGCAAAAGCGCAAGGGTTTGCTCATCAAGTGCCGAGAGGTCCACGAAATCGCCTTTTAGCATTGCCTGAGAGCCGCCCCGCGCCCCAAGGACCTTGTCTACCTCGCCTGATTTCTGTGCAGAGCGAATCACTCCGTATAGTGATGCATTCATTACAGCGGTTGGTGCACCTCCATGTACGACGAGCAGATTGCTGTTCATTGACATGCATCCTCTGAAGTTTTCTGTTGTCCGCTTCTCAAAAGCTCCTGCATTGCTTTTTTATAGTTTTCTACCCCATCCTGCGTAAAGGGATTTACCTTGATGAGCGAGGCTGAAACATAGCAGGCAAACATAAAAAAATAGAAGAGCTCACCGAGCGTTTCTTCCTCGATTCCGTTCACTCTGATCTCCTGACAGGGAACTCCATCCTCTGCATGTGCTTTTAGAGCAGCCGCATAAACAGCCTGATTGAGCTCATCGAAGCGTGTTCGGTCGAGGTAGGAAAAGCCATCGACAAGGTTTATCGAAGGTTCGATCATGAGTTCTGGGTTTTTATGGAACACGCCAAGGAAGGTCTCCGTAATGCAGCGTCGCCCCTGCTGTACATACTGTCCCACGGCATGGAGATCCTCTGAATAGGTAAAATAAGTAGGGAAAACCGCATTGGATGTTTTACCTTCCGTTTCGGCAAAGAGCTGTGTCCACCACTTTGCAAAGGGGACAAGGTCAGGTTCGAATACAACAAGACTTTCGATCCCGAATCCCTTTGAAAAAAGGATGTTTCGGTTCATTGCGTACTGTACCGCAGGGTTTTGGGCCACATCCGTCTTCTTGAGTTCCATTTCCATGGCTGCCGCTCCCTGCAATAAGCGAGTAATATCGACACCGGCGACAGCCATGGGGAAAAGACCTACATTCGAAAGCACTGAGAATCTCCCTCCAATTGATTCAGGAAACTCGAGGAAACGATAGCCGTGGGCTTGCGCAATTTCGTAGAGCTGCCCTTTGCCATAGCTACCGATAACGACAATGCGCGAGGCATAGGTAGTACCATATTTTGTGATGAGCTCTTGCCGCAGCATACGAAATGCGATGCCTGGCTCCAGCGTCTTAAAGTCCTTTGCAATAACGGTGAGCATGACCGAATCGTTTCGGACTATCTCGATAACATCCTTGAGTACAGCGCTTGAAAGGGAATCTCCTGCCCACACGATCCGGGTCGGTGAATGGATTTTCCGGCACAGCGCCTTAATGGCTGCCTTTGCACCGCGATTCGATCCACCGATGCCTATTACAATCATCGTTGTGGTTTTCTGCCAGACTCGCTTGACTTCCTCTTGAATGGCGGTGACAGCCTTTTCTGGGGCTGCGTCGCTTACTGAAAACCATCCAAGCCAATGATCATTCCAGATTTCCCCTTGTTGGGCCTGCTCGATCAGTTTCCTGTTATTAAGGATAGCTCTCTGAGTTTTTGCTGGACTGATATGGCTGTTTTGAAGATTGAAGTATAGGTTCATATTCCTTCTATTTCAAGAGTTTTAAACTTTCGAGCAAGAAACTGTCGTTAAAGGCCTTTTCGAACGGATTAATCGGGTTACCTTTAGGAACATTCGGAACCTTGCTGTCATAGAGGGATTTCATGTATTTATATCCCAGAGAATCTCGGGATGCAAACCAGGAGAGGTAATCATTCTTTGCAGGGAACACTTGATTGATCGGATCAAATGAGTTCACCGGCCTCTGGCAAAGACGCTCACCAGCACGCATCGCTTGGTCGATATTCTCAGCTCTCCAGACGGCTGCTTCAAGGAGTGCATTAATGAAGTTTTGTGCTACTTGAGGATTTTCAGCAAGCCATTTGTCGCTCGCAACCCACGTGTTGGGGAAGATTTTCTCAGGAGGGAAGTGACTTACCGTGGTCGCAATCTTTTCGACTTCTTTATTTGTCTTAAGTATCGTAATAGTAGCGGGAGAAAACCCTGCAACGACTTTCATACCGCCGGAGGCCATACCGGCAGGGAGGTTTGAATTGAGTGTGTTGACTACCGTAACCCTGTTTGCAGGGTTACTATTAGGGGCTATATATCCTGCAAGATAGGATGAGGTCTCGCAGGAAATCCAGAGTTTATCGGCATTTGGTTTATTTGCATTGATCAATTCAAGTAGATTCTTGAACCAACCGCCCGGTGTTGTTCCCACTTCTATGTATACAGTCTGGCCTTTTAATCCCTCGTAGAGTTCTTCAAAGTCATATTTCCCATTCCTATTTGCATCGGTAAAAATCCCTTTCTTTGCAAGGAGCATTTCCGAATTGCTGAGGCAGTCGAGAAAGACAAACGACAACTGATTGCCTGCCCCATCGATAGGATTCCATGCAACACCGGCACCGATGTATCCAATGTCTAGGGTTCTTCTGTCGGCGCGCATAGCGGTCATTTCAGCAGGCCCACTCTCCACAATGATAAATACCGGATTGATCCCATATTTCTTGAAAAAGCCTTTTTCCTGTGCTACTGCAGCAAGGGTTGCTCCACCCTCATTCGCATGAATACCGACACGCACCGTGGCAGAATCTGCTGCTATAGCGCTAAATGCTAAGAACGCAAGGAAAACTAAAACTATCAACCGTTTCATGCTTACTCCTCCTTCAGAGTATTTATATTTTTTCAGGTTTACACCTTACTTTCTGAATTCCAGGAACATTTTGTAGACGGTATCCCAGATATAGTTTCTATATTTGATAAATTCGTCCTCCATCTTGGTTGCCTGTGTCCTGGGATAAGGTAGATCGATATCGACAATTTCTTTTATTCTTCCTGGCCGTGCACTCAAAATGACAACTCTCGTTGCAAGAAGGACCGCCTCATCGACATCGTGCGTGATAAAAAGCACGGTTTTCTTTTCTGTTTCCCACGTATGCAATAGGTCTTCCTGCAGCTGTGCCCGTGTCTGTGCATCGAGTGCACCAAAAGGCTCGTCCATCAGCAACACTTCCGGATTCTGCGCATAAGCCCGGGCGATAGCCACACGCTGCTTCATACCGCCCGAGAGTGCTTTCGGATAGCTGTCCTCAAATCCCGAAAGGTTGACCATCTTAATATAGTACTCGGCAACCTCGCGTTTTTTTTCTGCATCGTACCGAATACCTCCGTCAGGACTGCGTAAAAATTTCATGCCGTATTCGATATTTTTTCGGACTGTCATCCAGGGAAAGAGGGCATACTGCTGAAAGATAACTCCCCGATCAGATCCTGGCCCAATGATCTCTTCATCGTGCATGGTCACTCTACCGCTATCAAAGGGTTCAAGCCCGGCTACAATATTGAGGAGCGTTGTCTTGCCACAGCCTGAAGGTCCTACAAGGCAGACAAATTCGTTCTTTCCGATTTCGAGAGAAACACCATCGAGGGCTTTTACATTCTTGCCATCAGGCACCTTGTATTCTTTGTGGACGTTTTCGATCTTGATGATACTGTTTTCCATATGTGGTGTTCCTCGTTTATTTCCAGCGGGTCAGTTTTTTCTCGACGAGGAGCAGCAGCTTGTCGAGCATAAAACCAATGATTCCGATGGTGATGATGCCGAGGAGTACGATCGCAGTATCCATGAACTGCTGAGCTCCCTGGATGCGTGCACCAAGTCCGAAGGTTGTACCGGTGAGTTCTGCGGCGATCAATGTAGTAAGTGAAGCAGCCATACCAAGCCGTGCGCCGACAAGGATAAATGGGAAGGATGCGGGGATCATGATGTCCCAGAAAATATCCCTGTCCGATGCACCCATGGTATAGGCAGCTTTTATGAGAGTCTTGTCCACTTCCTTGATGCCCTGATAAATCGTAACCACCATAACTAAAAAGGCTGCGATAAAGATGATCGTGTATTTGGGCATCTCTCCCAAACCCATCGCAAGGATGACGAGCGGAATCAAGGCAATGGGAGGAATAGTCCTGAAGAATTGAATCCAGGGTTCTACGATACTGCGTACTTTTGGGTACCAGCCCATAAGGAAGGCGATAGGGATCGATGCGACAAAGGCTACACCAAATCCTATAAGGATACGCTGGAGAGAAATCGAAATATCCTTAAAAAACCTGCCATCTGCTGCTGATTCCGAAATCAGCGCACCGTACACCTGTTTAGGGCTTGCAAGAAATGTATTAATGGAAGGTATACGAGTGATTAAATACCAGATAAAGAAACCGATAAGGATCGAGACCGCATTGAGTAAGGTCCTTGTTTGCCGGGAGCCATCGCTGAAATCCTTGAGCTTTCGTTTTTTGTTTTTTGTAGGTGTTTGATCTTCTGGCTGTGGATTGGAACGGTTCATGGGAACTGCCATACAATCTCCTTCTTGCAAAAAATGAAATAAGTTTCACAGCTCATTCTAATGTGAATAGTATCAATCCACTTTTCAACTCTGTCAAGCAAATATTTTCATTTTATTAACTATTTTTCTTTACAAGTAATAAATCATGATTTACACTCTAAAAATGAAATAATGATGAAAATAATTGCAAAAAATTTGCATAGAAGGAGCGCTAATGAAATACCTTTTTCTCAATTTGAAGCGGTTCGATATTCCTCCTGAGGTTGGAGGAGTAAACAGGCTTGCTCCCCCACGAGAATGGGGAGGATTCATTGCAAATACCCTAAAGGAAGGCCTTGAGCAGCAGCCTGGGTTAAAAGGTGAATTTTCCCTCGCTGCTTTTTTCCCGGAGGCACATATTATCGGTGCAGTAAACGCGTTATTTTCAAAGGAAAGTCCCTCGTTCGGAGGAGGACTTTCTAAAAGGAATGAGCTTCCAGATGGCAACCTGCTTGAGGTTGGCTGTCAGAGTGTGCACTATGAAGATACTGCACCAAAGGGTAATTTTGGTGCATTCACAAGCTTTCGCCCTGCGCACGCGATGCGCCACCTCGGTTGCACATGGACTATAATCGGTCATAGCGAAGAGCGTCGGTCTATGCTCAACCTGATGATGCTTGCGGGAGCAAAACCCGAAGCAGCAGAGCATGCTGTTTCCCTCCTGCTTAACATGCAGATAAGAGCTGCAATTCGAGCGGGTCTCCGTGTACTCTTCTGCATTGGAGAAAGATATGAACAGGTCTCTGAACGTATCTCTGTACTGTGCCGTCAAATTGAAGAGGGTTTGGCAGAGGTAGACATGTCAAGAATTGTCCTCGCGTATGAACCTATCTGGGCTATTGGCCCTGGGAAAACTCCGCCTGCAGCCGATGAGATTGCCGGTATCGCAGCGGATATAAAAAGAATCACAAGCTGTCCCCTTGTATACGGAGGCGGCCTTAAGAAGGACAATGCTGCATCGATCGGATCGATCTCAGAGCTCGATGGAGGGCTCATCGCATTGACCCGTTTTGAGGGTGAAATAGGATTCTATCCAGAGGAATTCTTCGAGATCATCGATGCATACAGAAAGGGACATAAAAACCTCACGTCCACAAAGGAGGAACAAAGGTTATGAAACTCTCGTTCGAATACGGACATGGGATGATGGAAGCTGAACTTCCAGATTCAACAGATGTATTTATCCCTGGTGAGACAGTTCCCGACCCCTCTGTTCTATCGGATATAGAAGCTGCAACACGGAACTCCATCCTCGATCCCATAGGGGTAGAGCCCATCCAGCGTCAGGTACATAAAGGATCGAAGGTGGTCATTGTATTCCCTGATCGGGTAAAGGGAGGAACCCAGGAAAACTCCCACCGCAAGGTTTCCATCCCTATCATCATCGAAGAGTGTCTCAAAGCTGGCGTAGAAGAAGGGGACATCAAACTCATCTGCTCCAATGGACTGCACAGGAAAAATACCAAAGAGGAAATCCGTAGCCTCCTTGGTGATATGATATTCGAGCGTTTCTGGCCGAGGAGGCAGATCGTGAACCATGATAGCGAAGACTGGTCCAACCTTGTAGACCTGGGGTACGAGGATACCTACCATGCACGCGTCATCATGAATAAGGACGTATTCGAAGCAGACCTTGCTGTTCTCATTGGGCATGTGCTGGGAAACCCGTATGGAGGTTATTCAGGCGGATATAAGCATTGTGCGACTGGAATTACCCACTGGCAGTGCATAGGATCTCATCATACTCCTGATGTCATGCACCGAGCTGACTTCGTGCCGGTCAGTACGCACAGCCTCATGCGAAGTAAGTTTGATGCAATCGGGCACTATATGGAAAAGCGCATGGGGAAGAAATTTTTCTGCTGTGACGCAGTGCTCGATACCTATCAGCGACAGATCGCAGTTTTCAGCGGTGCGGCGGATCAGGTCCAGCCTTTATCCTGGGAGATCGCAGACAAGAGAACCTATGTGCCCTGGGCGAAAAAGAAGTATGATATAATGGTCTTCGGCATGCCTCAGTACTTTCATTATGGTACCGGCATGGGGACGAATCCCATTCTAATCATGCAGGCGATCTCTGCACAGATTATTCGCCACAAGCGGGTGCTTAGCGAAAATACTGTGG
>JAGODW010000371.1 GCA_017998025.1 Spirochaetales bacterium | reverse complement strand
GGATTGGTTTGAGCGGGTAGATTGGGCCCGTACCGGGCAGGCTGCCCTGGAGCGACTGAAGAGATTTTCGGAGAAACCGTATGGTCTTGTACTGGTAGACCAGCGGTTACCGGAGATGGATGGGTGGCAGTTTGCCAGTGAGGTAAGGAATGCTTCTCTTGTTGTATCTCCTTCCCTGATTCTGATGAGTCCTCTGGGATTTGGTACAGAAGCCAAGATGAAACTCCTTGGTTGGTTTTCCGAATATTTAGATAAACCGGTTAGAAGAAAAAAACTGCTCGAGTGTATCGGATCGGCTCTGTACGGAACGGGAACTGTTGAGGATTCGGAAAGAATACATCTTGAAAAAGTTGAGGAAGCATCGTGGATAGGGAAACGGATTCTTGTAGCAGAGGATCATCTGGTAAATCAGCAGTTATTCAAAACTATCCTGGAAAAGTTCGGATTAACCGTGATTCTTGCAGAGAACGGCCTGGCTGCAGTAGAAGTGATAGAGAAAAATCCAGTGGATCTTGTATTTATGGATGTGCAAATGCCTATCATGAACGGGTATGAAGCTTCGATCCATATCCGGCAACGAGGGTACCGTGTCCCTATTGTGGCAGTTACCGCTAATGCAGTGAAGGGCGAACGGGAGAAATGTATAGAAGTGGGGATGGATGAATACCTGACGAAGCCTTTTAAAAGCAAGGATTTGGTTCCGTATTTACGAAAATATCTGAAATCCAATGCAGGAGGAGAGGAAGAAGTTGCAGAGATAGAGCAAATCGAGGAAGGAGAACCCTTGCCAGCTCATCTTAAAGAATCACCTGCATCTCCTGTTCAGCCGGATACAGAGGTTTTTAACTATCCTGCCGCAGTAGAAACTTTCCTGGGGAAACCGGATGTGGTTATGCGGGTGGTACAAGCATTTAGAGAAAAGGTACTGGATCAGCTTCGCGAGATGCAAGTGGCCCTGGATAACGAGAATTGGGATACTCTTACCGTTATCTCCCATGGGATAAAGGGAGGCGCCTGGAATCTTGAGGCTAAACGATTGGGAGATGCGGCTGCTCGATTAGAACAGGCTTCAAAAAATAAGGACCGGCAAAGAGCAATGGAATCCTTATGGGATATGGAAAGAGAATTTCGAGCGTTTGAAAGGTTCCTCGATCAGCAGTTGAGGCTACCTGCTAAAGAGTAAAAGTATGCAAAGGGTGAAGCGTAGCTGGAAAAGCCCAATACGATCGGTAGTTCTTTTCTTACAGGACACAAAAATACGCCCTTTCTATATTTTTCTTGGATTCCTTATCCTATCTGCAGCCTTTATGGTAGGGATAGAACAAGGCACCAACCAGCAGTTTGGTAATTTCTTTGACGGACTCTATTGGTCTATTATTACATTTAGTACCACAGGGTATGGAGATAAAGTCCCGAGCTCTGTTGTCGGAAAAATCCTTGCCATTTTTACCGTGTTCTTTGGAATTGGAGCTACAACATTGTTATCCGGAACCTTGGCATCGTTCCTGGTAGAAAGGAACACAAAAGCCAGGAGGGGGCTGATGGAGTATAAAAAACTAAAGAATCATTTGATTATCTGCGGGTGGAAAGAGGATATGGAGGAGATACTCCTCGATATCTTGCGGGTATCCCCGGATCTGAAAGCGGAGAACATGGTTGTAGTTTCAAATGTCGAACCGGAAAAGGTGGAAGCTTTGAAGGAACATCCTGAACTGAAGGGATTGAAGTTTGTGCGGGGAGACTACTCATCAGAAACCTCTCTCTTACGGGCCAATGTGAAAGGAGCGAGGAAAGTCCTGGTATTAGCAGATTCCCTGGAAAGTCAAACTCCTTCTGAGGTGGATGCCCGAACAGTAATGACAGTCCTCACCCTTAGAGCTCTTAGCAAAGATCTCTATATTTGTGCAGAGGTGTTGGATAAAAAGTACGAAACCTATCTTCGACATGCACAATGCAATGAAATTCTATTTAGCCGTGAATTCTCCCGCAGAATTCTGGCGAACACCTCGGCTACAAACGGTATGTCCCACATCCTCTATGAGCTTTTATCCCAGGAAAACAGCCATTCCCGTATCGTAACCCGTCCCATTCCACCCGAATTCCAGGGAAAAACGTATGGGGAATACAAAAAGACTTTCCTGGAAAATCCCCGGCAGATCCTTCTGGGTATTCTGGAAAATACCGGTTCTCCTAATAGAATAAAAATCGAGTCACTCCGAGAAGCTCAGAAAACTTCCGATGTTTCACAATTGATCATAAATCTGCAGAAGGTGAAAGGCATGGAGACAAACCGTCCCTTCTTACTTCCCGATGCTTCCTATCCGATTCAGAACTACAGCCTGGCCATTCTTCTGGAGAGGGTAGAGGAATGAGAGAGGATGAAATTCTAGAAAAATTAAGCCAGATTTCCATCTTTGATGCATTGAAGGATCGGAAAGATGATCTTATAAAGCTTCTGGAAATTGTCCACAGAAAATCGTATCCCAGAGGATCCGTGATTATCAAAGAAGGGGATGTAGGGTCGGACATGTTCATTGTATACAGGGGAAGTGTGGAGATACAGAAACAAACCCGGGCCGGGGACACCTATACCGTAGTAAAACTGCAGGCGAAAGACAACGTGTTTTTTGGGGAAATCGCCCTGGTAGATGATGACAAACGTTCGGCTACAGTAATAGCACTGGAGGATTCGGAGTTTCTTGTTCTGGAGAAACAGGATTTCCTGGCTCTGGGAAAAACGAATCCTGAAATAGCCCTTCCCATTACGCAGACTATTGCC
>JAGODW010000370.1 GCA_017998025.1 Spirochaetales bacterium | reverse complement strand
GGATACGATACGACTTCATGCATCAAGCGGCACTACAGGGACTCCAACAGTCATCTACTATACCCGTCATGACCTTGCCGCATGGACAGAGTTGGTTGCTCGATCCCTTGTGGCGGCTGGGTGTACGAAACGGGACATCTTTCAAAACATGATGACCTATGGGCTCTTTACCGGAGGCTTAGGCCTCCACTACGGCGCAGAAGAGCTGGGTATGCTGGTGATTCCAGCAGGATCAGGCAATACTCTCCGTCAGTTCCAGCTGATGAAAGACTTCAAAACCACCGTAATCCACGCCACCCCCAGCTATTTGCTCCATCTGTACGATAAAATGAATGAACAGGGGATAGATAGAAACGATCTTCACCTTCGCAAAGCTATCGCAGGAGGAGAACCCTACAGCGAAGACATTCGTAAAAAAATCGAAGCGCTCTGGAATATAGAAGTGTACAACTGTTACGGCCTTTCCGAACTGAATGGACCCGGTGTAGCTTTTGAATGTGTGGAACGCTCGGGGGCTCACCTCTGGGAAGATTCCTACATTGTAGAAATCATCGATCCCAAAACGTTGGAACCGGTTCCCGAAGGGGAAACAGGAGAGATGGTACTTACCACCCTGCGGAGGGAAGCTACTCCCCTTCTCCGGTACCGGACTCGGGATCTTACCTCAATTGTTCCCGACCTCTGCCCCTGCGGTCGGACCCATAGGCGGATCAACCGAATCACAGGCCGTACAGATGACATGCTCATCATAAACGGAGTAAATGTATTCCCCTCTCAAATCGAAGAAGTAATCATGAAGATAAAGGAGGTGGGAAACAACTATCAGATTGTTGTAGAAAAAGCAGGAGCCTTAGACAAACTCACGGTAAAAACAGAAGTAACTCCGGAAATCTTTAGCGATGATGCCCGGGACCTGAATGCAATCCGGGAAAAAATCCGTGAGAATTTGAAAGCCTGCATATCTATCAATCCTTTTGTTGAACTCCATGAACCGGGTATTCTTCCTGCATGGGAAGGAAAAGCTAAGCGGGTAATCGATACAAGGGAGAAAAGCGTATGATCTGGAATCCAGAAGCGGAATGTTTTCCTCCGGAGCAGCGGAAAAAAATCCAGTTAGCCTATTTAAAGAATCTGGTAGAACGAGTCTACGAGCGAGTACCGTTTTACAGGAAAAAATTTCAGGAAGCAGGCATTACTCCCCAAGATATCCGGAATCTGGAAGATATTCAGAAAATCCCCTTCACGACAAAGGATGATCTTCGAGAAACCTACCCATACGGACTCCTGGCTGTGCCTGCAGCAGAAATCGATGAGATCCATATGTCCTCCGGTACTACGGGCACCCCGGTGGTGGATGCCTATACCCGGAAAGACATAGCAATGTGGGCCGAAGGCATGGCCCGAACTCTATCGATGGCAGGGGCTACCCGAAACGATAGCATCCAGAATGCCTATGGATACGGGTTGTTTACCGGAGGATTGGGTGTACACTATGGAGCCAAACTCATTGGAGCAAATATCATCCCTATGTCCAGCGGAAACACCTATAAACAGATCCTTGTAATGCGGGACTTTAAAACCACGATCCTCACCTGTACCCCTTCCTACTCCCTCTATCTGGCGGAAGCAGCAAAAGAGCAGGGAGTGGATATACGTTCCCTATCGCTGAAGGCGGCATGCCTGGGTTCAGAGCCGTGGAGCGAAAACATGAGGAACGAGATTGAAGAGAAACTGGGGATTTCTGCCTATGACATTTATGGACTTACAGAAATCACCGGGCCCGGTATATCCTCGGAATGTGAAATGAAGAACGGACTCCATATTAACGAAGACTTGTTCTACCCGGAAGTTATTGACCCGGAGACAGGAAAGGTTCTACCTGAAGGGGCCAAGGGAGAGCTGGTATTTACTACCCTCCTGAAAGAAGGAACTCCTCTACTGCGGTACCGTACCCGGGATATCACCTTCCTATTCCATGATGAATGCTCCTGCGGAAGAACCACGGTAAAGATGCATAGAATCTTCGGCCGCACGGATGACATGCTTATTATCCGGGGAGTGAATGTATTCCCCTCACAGATTGAACAGATCTTAATGGCGGTGGAAGGGACCGATCCCCACTATCTGATCACTGTGGACAGGGGACCCTCCCATCTGGACGAGATGGAAATCATGGTAGAGGTTGAAGGGAAGTTTTTTACCGATGAAACCCGGGGATTGGAAAACATCCGGTCTAAAATCGAGCAGGAAATTAAAGCCGGTCTCGGATTAAGCGCCCGGATCAAACTGGTAGAACCCAAAACGATCGAAAGGAGCACCGGGAAGGCAAAACGGGTTATTGATAAACGGAAGATATAAGGAGGGGGTATAGAATGATTATTCAACAGATAAGTATTTTTCTGGAAAACGTGGCAGGAAGATTGGCAGAGGTAACCAAACTTTTAGCGAAAGAGGGAATAAACATACGAGCCATGACCATTGCTGATACGGCAGATTTCGGGATTCTGAGGATTGTGGTGGATCAGCCGGACAAAACCCTCAAAGCATTGAGAGACGCAGGATTCACTGCCCGGGCTACAGAAGTATTGGCTGTAGAGGTAGAGGACAAACCGGGTGGACTTGCAAAAGTGATGGAAATCTTTAAACAGAACCGGGTAAATATCGAATACCTCTACGTGTCCCTGGAAAAGAATAAAGAAAAGGCAGTGGTTATCTTTAAGGTGGAAGACCTGAAGTTAGGGAAGAAAATCGTAGAAGAACACGGTCTGGGAGGAACGGT
>JAGODW010000369.1 GCA_017998025.1 Spirochaetales bacterium | reverse complement strand
TCCTGCATCCATCCGGAGATCAATTTTTTGGACGGTAATTCCCGTACGGGTATCTCCCGATAAAATGGCAGCCGGAATAGGAGAAGGCCCCCTGTGCCTGGGCAGCAGTGAAGGGTGCAGATTGATCCCCCCTCTGGGAAAGAGTTCTAAGAATTTGGGGCCAAATATCTTTCCATAGGCAACAACCACCAGAATATCCGGGTGCAAACCCTGTACCGTTTCCCGAAAAGCAGCATCGAGTTTTTCTGGAGTAAATACAGGGAATCCCAGCTGTACTGCTTCCTTCTTCACTGGTGAAGGCGCTTGTTTCCTTCCCCTCCCGACCTCCTGATCCGGGGCCGTTAGCACTCCAGCAATCGAACAGACTTCCGCGATCCTCCTTAGAGGGGGTACTGCCATTTCCGGAGTTCCTGCAAACAAAACCCGCATACTCATGCTCTAAACTTTTGTTCCCAGGTACGAAGAATCCGTTTCCGCTTTAGCTCGCTAAGATGATCGATGAACAATACCCCGTTTAGATGGTCCAGCTCATGCTGTATCACCCGGGCTAAAATATCTTCTGCATCGAGCTTAAAGAGCCGTCCCCGTTCATCAAACGCTTCTATATGGAGAGCTGCAGGCCTTTTTACATCTGCATAGATCCCCGGAATGCTGAGGCATCCTTCCTCGTACAGAGTAATCTCCGGAGAGACTTCTTTTATAACAGGATTTATAAATACCCGGGGAATATCCTTCTCTATCTTTATAACGAAAAGCCGCTTCGGCACTCCTACCTGAGGCCCCGCTAAACCAATTCCTTTACCAGCCGCCATAGTTTCAAACATCTCTTTCACCAGCCGAGCTATGGTTCCGTCGATGGATTTTACCTCTTCCGCTTTCTGCCGGAGTACTTCATTCCCTAACGTTAACACATTCATCATAGATCAAAATTAACCATTTTCCCCCTATCTTACAAGGCTATAAGAGAGATACAGGATCTACATCCACCTCCAGAAAGATTCCTCTCCGCAGTTTTAACCGGGAAACATGCTCTTTGAGAACTGTATGAACAGGTACAAACGCATCCGTCCTCAGTAGTATTTGGTACCGATGATTTCCCGCAATCACACCCAGAGGACATTCGGAAGGACCTAGTACCTCTGCCTTCCCTTTTAATGCTTTCTCCAGGTCCTGAGCCATATCCTCTGCCGATTCTCTTACTGCAGTCTCTGATCTGCCTCTAAACACTATCCGGAACAACCTGGAAAAGGGAGGAAATCGTAACGCTTTCCGCATCTCCAGCTCTTGAGCGTAGAACTCATCCATTGCAGTACGCGCCGCAAGCTGAATAGCCCCATTCTTAGGCATATAGGTCTGAACGATTACCTTTCCATCGGGAGCAAATCGTCCCGCTCGTCCCGACACCTGCACGATGAGGGAAAAAGTCCTTTCTGCCGCCCGAAAATCCGGCATATGGAGACCTGTATCTGCCAATACAATCCCTACCAATTTTACTCCAGGGAAGTTAAGTCCCTTGGCAACCATCTGAGTTCCTAACAGGAGATCGATTTTCCCCTGACGGAACTCCTCCAATATCCGCTCAAGGGTACCCTTTCGTACCACTGCATCCGTATCTACCCTAGCAACGCGTATTTCCGGGAATAGTCTCTGTGCTTCTTCCTCGATCTTTTCCGTTCCTGCTCCATAGTATCCCACATCCAATGAACCACAGGAGGGACAAACTTCCATGGGCCGTGTGGAATACCCGCAGTAATGACAAACCATTCGGTTTTTCTGTTTATGATAGGTTAAACCTACGGAACACCGTTTGCACTTCATCTCATATCCACAAGAATTGCAATGAAAATAGTGGGTAAAGCCCCTCCGGTTAAGAAACAGGATCGTCTGACGTCCTTCCTTATGCGCGGCAAGGATCTCCTCCTGTAACCTTCGGGAAAAAACACCTTCTGTTCCGGTCAGATCCACAACCTCAACCTGGGGAAGAGTTCCTCCTGATAGCCGTCGGGTAAGCCGAATACTCCGGATTTCCCCTTTCTGCATAAGATAGAACGCTTCTACAGAAGGGGTAGCACTTCCCATAACGAAACGTGCTTTTGACAGAGCGCACCGTTTCATAGCGACCTGTCGAGCATGGTACCGGGGGGAACTCCCTGATTTGTAAGAACCTTCGTGTTCCTCATCCAGAATGATTAATCCCAACCGGGGCAGCGGAGCAAACACGGCACTCCGGGCACCAACTACGAAGGAAGCTTCACCCCGCATTACCCTTCTCCATTCGGTAAGACGCTGACTGGGTGTAAGACGGGAATGGAGTACTGCCGCCCCGCTTCCGAACCGTGCACGGATCGCTTCTACAACCTGACCGGTGAGGGCAATCTCGGGAACCAGATAGATAACCCCTCTTCCTTCTTCTAACGTTCCCTGTGCAGCCCGGAGGAATACTTCCGTCTTTCCCGAACCGGTAATGCCAAATACATAGAACATTCCCCGCTCTTCTGCCAATATTTCCTCCACGGCTTTTTCCTGTTCCTGAGAAAGAGAGGGAGGTTGTACAGAGACTTCTTCCCCTACATCCTCAAAAAGGGGGACTTCCGTCTCTTTTTTACCGCCTGGGAGCATAGCGGCAAGGGCTTCTCCCAGCGAAGCATAGTACCTTTCTGCAACCCATTGGGCAAACTCCAGGTAGAGAGCGTCAAAGAGTGGTTCTCGATCTAACATACGCTGGATCGGTTTTAGAGTGTAGGAGGTTTCATCTGCTGAAGAGATTTCCCTTTTTCCTGTAGCTTTA
>JAGODW010000368.1 GCA_017998025.1 Spirochaetales bacterium | reverse complement strand
GCGGAGCCGGTGTTCACATTCGTATACTTCCACCCGATCGTTCAGGAAATCATCCAGAGCCTTTAAAACCTGTGGTAGATCCTCCGGGTGTATCCGTTTTTCCCACTCCTCAAACCGATTCTCGATATCATCCTCCCTGTATCCCAGTATCGCCTTCCATTGCCGTGAAAAGAATACCCGGCCAGATGGGACATTCCAGTCCCATACCCCATGCCCCGCTCCTTCCAGGGCAAACCGCCAGAGAAGCTCGTTCTCTTTAAGAGCTTTCTCTACTTTTTTCAAGGATGTAATATCCTGAATTACGCCGAACACTGCATTCTGGTCTTTATCATAGAATGCAACGGAATGAATATCTTTTATTTCTCCGGTATCGGCACTCTGTATCTGAAATTCTACATCGTAGGGTTTTCCATTCTGAATAAGGTCCCGAAGAGCTTGATCCATGAGAGGACGGTACTCAGGCAGGGGGATATTTTTTACCACTTCATACTGAAAAGAATTCCCATTTAATCCATATATTTTCCCCGCTCCCCGGGAACCGCTCATTAGACCCCTGGAAAGATCCAGCTCCCAATTGCCCGACCTGGAGGCCAGTTCTGCCCGTTGCAGCTGGAACTCACTTTTCCTCAACGCCTCTTCCACTCGAATCCTCTCTTCCAGTTCGCGGGCCACCTTCCGGTTTGCCTCTACTAGACGGAAAGCCATCTGTATCGAAGCGACAAGCACCAGATCTCCCGTGTGTTTTACCACAAATCCATAGGAGGAGATTTTTTCTGCCTTTTGAACATACTCCCGTTCCGTATGGGAAGTGAGGAACAGGATCGGTATATCCTTGTAGTTCAGAATCTCCTGGGCTGCCTCTGTCCCATCCATGCCTTTTCCCAGATCAATATCCATAAGGATCAGATCCACCGGCCCCTGATTGTTTCGGACATAGTCGACTGCGGTTTCTCCATTGGTTGCCAGGGTTACCTGATACCCTTCCGTTTCCAGCACCTTTTTTTCAGTTAAAGCCACCAGGGCCTCATCTTCCACAAGTAGAATCGATTTACCCAGGAGAGATATACCATCCATGTATAAACCTCTTTTTACTTTTCAGTATTAAGTTTATCTAATTCTGGTTTAGTTTCCAATATTTCTATAAGACTTGACAGAAAACCAGGGAAATTCTACGGTTTTTCTATGAAAGAAACCCATTCTGTATCTCTGGTTCTTTCCGGCGGCGGTGCAAGAGGTCTGGCGCATATTGGAGCGATCCATGAACTTGAGGATCGGGGATACCAGATTCGTTCTGTTGCTGGGTGCTCTATAGGAGCTCTAGTAGGAAGCCTCTACGCCGTAGGCATGCTGGACGCGTACGAACGTTGGATCGTAGGATTAGACAAACTGGATATTTTAAAAATGATAGATTTTACCCTTATCGATAAGGGCTTTATAAAGGGAGAACGTATATTCGAACAGATGCGAAAGTTGAACCTGATTCCCAAAGTAAATATTGAAGATTTATCTATTCCCTTTGCTGCAGTTGCTGTAGATATTATGCATAACAGGGAAACTGTCTTTCGTTCCGGGAATTTAGAGAAGGCTATCCGGGCATCCATCGCTATTCCCCTGGTGTTCACCCCTCTCTACTGGAACGAAGAGATATTAGTAGACGGAGGAGTCTTAAATCCCTTACCCCTGGAACATGCAATACGGACCCCGGGGGATCTTCTGGTAGCGATAGACCTGAATGCACCTATTCCCTATTCCCCTCCGGTATCAATTGAAAAATCCGGAACGATTCATCGATTGGTATCAAAGATAGAAGACCGTGCAGAGGAGTTTGGAATCTCAGCCCGCCGGCTTAAGAATCTGATGAAAAAGTGGGATGAATTTTTCGGGCAGGGGAATAAAGAACGAAAAATAGGTACCTTTGAACTGGTCATGCGTTCTGTCCAGCTTATGCAGAATAAATTAACCTCCTATGCCCTGGAAAAAAATCCTCCCGATGTTCTAATCCCGATTTCTAAAGATTCCGCAACAGTATTTGAGTTCTATCGGGCAGAAGAGCTGATTCAGTATGGGAGGGATGCTTGTGCCGCCGCTCTGAACCGCAAACAGGCAACTCAAGCATGATACGCTATTTTTTCTGTATACAGGGTACGGTTCTCTTGCTATACTACGCAAAAACGTGCCTATAAAATTGACTCAATCGAGGTTTGAGAATGAAGCATAACCAATATTTTGACGGTAACATACAGAGCCTGGAATTTAACGGTCCAGAAGGACCCGCTACCGTAGGAGTGATGGAACCCGGCAAATATACTTTTAAAACTCAGGCAGAAGAACGCATCTCTCTTTTTACAGGGAATTTAAAGATCAAACTACCGGGAAGCAGTGAATGGCAGAACGCAGAAGCAGGAGATTCTTTTACCATACCGGAAAATTCTTCCTATGAAGTGGATGTAGCTACTGACACAGCCTATATCTGTTTCTATAAAAGCTGATTTTTATAGGTATCCTTCCCCCACACGGAGGCTATTTAAACCTCCGCTGGCTAAATATTTTATAAGCAGGATGAGAAAGTGTTTCAATGAATAAAGGGATTCTTCCTCTATCTGAACCTGGAGGGCTCTTTCCAGAGAAAGAGCCTCCGTATAGCGAAGGTATTCTAATCCCCCGGCATGTACACGCTCTTCACAAGAAGAGGTATCTTTTAAAGAGATTCCAGCACATTCGGCACACAGCAGCCCCGAAACACCGACCTGCACATAGGCAGGTTCTCTCGAGCCTCGTTCCTTCCCGCA
>JAGODW010000367.1 GCA_017998025.1 Spirochaetales bacterium | reverse complement strand
ATACTCCCTTATAAAAACGAAGTTCCAGGTCCGGAGGGTACTCCCTATTCCTACTATTACTGGGGAGCAAAAACAATCCTGGAGGGAAATCCAGAGGATCTGTACCGGAATTGGATATACGATGTTTCGCCTAGCACAGATAATAAACCCTATTTCTACAATTTCTTTTCCTGGCGGGGAACGCGGGAAATTCTGAAGCAAGCAGGAACAGCAGGGTTCCGTAGAGCAGAGCTGGGCTATCTAGTCGTTTTACTAACAGGAGGATGCGTATTACTGGGAGCTGTCCCCTTGCTGCTCATTGCCTGGTTCGGAAAAGGAAGCCGGATCCTTCCTGTGGAAGGAAAGAAATTTGCCCTGGTTTACTTTATGGGGATCGGTTTTGCCTTTATGTTCCTCGAACTTACCTGGATAGCTTCTTTTCGTAAAATTATTGGAGACCCCCATATTACTACTTCCATTGTTCTAACGGGACTCCTTCTCTCTGCCGGTATCGGAAGCCTCAGGGAAGGTAGAGAGGGAACAAGGCCTGAAACAGAGATCTTACGATCCACGATTCGGATTATTCTATTCTTGATTCTTTTTGAAGCAGGTAATAGGTTCCTCGCTCCTTCGATTGCACAACTCTCACCCGTATTTCGGTATGGAACTGCATTTGCACTTATTTGTATTCCCGGTTACTCGATGGGAACGTTCTTTCCTGCAGGATTACGACTTATCCGGAGATACGGCCCTGCGTTGGTTCCTCTGGCCTGGGCGTCAAACGGATTCGCTTCTGTCGCAGCAACTCCCCTGGCACAGATTCTTACAATGAGTTTTGGCTTTCCGCTTCTTTCGATACTTGCAGGGATTCTCTACCTTTACATCACGGTCTACACAGTCTTTCACGTAATTGTAATAGGCGTGCTTGTAGAAAAACGCTCCCCTTGACAGAAATCCTTCCTTTGAAGATTATCCACCCATGGGTATCCTACTTCTAATTCTTGCGTGGATAGTACTGGGAGCAGGATCTGTTCTATGTATCACGATTCCGAAAGAACGTATTCCGCATCGAATCGGGATGGTTTCTTCCCTTCTTTCTGGAATTTTCATGGTGGGAGCTGCACTTTGGGTACTAATAGGTAGTTATCCGGAAGAGCTGTACAGAACCTGGTCGGTTCCCTTTGGTTCCTTCTATATAAGGATGGATGCTCTTTCTGCCATATTTCTTCTCCTCATAGGATTCATAGGAAGTATTACAGCCCTCTATGGATATGCATATTTTAAAGAAGATGCCTTTTCCCCAAAAGTGCCCCGAAGAAATGTTTCCGGCATGTGGTTTTTTTTCCAGATACTCCTGGGAGGAATGTCTCTTGTCGTTACTGCGTATAACGGAGTGCTGTTTCTGTTTGCATGGGAGATCATGTCCCTGGCAGCCTTCTTTCTTGTTCTATTCGAGTATGAGAAAGAAGAAGTGAGGCATGCTGGATGGATATATCTTGTTGCTACCCATGGAGGAACTGCTTTCCTGCTGGTTTTATTTGCCCTGCTTGGTAGAGGGCGGGAAACATGGGATTTCGATGGGATGTGGTTGCCTCTGCAATCTGGTTCACTCCTCGTATGGGCTCTAATAGGGTTCGGAACAAAAGCCGGTTTTGTACCTTTCCATGTCTGGCTCCCGCAAGCCCATCCTGCCGCTCCTTCTCCGGTTTCAGCGCTAATGAGCGGTGCTATGATCAATACCGGAATCTACGGCCTTTTAAGGATTTTTTCCCTTGCCAGAGGAGTCCCTCCGTCAGGATGGGGTTTGTGTATGGGAATTCTCGGGATGGTAACCGGAATATGGGGCATTCTCCATGCCCTGGGGAAGAGGGATGTAAAGGAAGTTCTTGCTTATTCCAGTATTGAAAACATTGGAATTATCGGTATGTGTTTGGGGGTGGGTCTCTATGCTCTTTCCCGTTCACAGGGAACGGTAGCCCTTATAGCATTTACTGCCGCGCTTTTTCATACGGTGAACCATGGAATCATAAAAACCTCTCTATTTCTGGGAGCAGGAACGATCCTCCATGGAACAGGCAGCCGAAATATGGAAGAGCTGGGCGGACTTCTAAAAAAACTCCCGAAAACAGGTGCTTTATTCGGAGTGTCCTCTGCAGCCATTGCAGGACTACCTCCCTTAAACGGCTTTATAGGAGAATTTCTCCTCTTCCTGGGAACCCTTCTTCTCCTTATCCGAAGCACGTACCTCCTGGACACTGTTTTTTCCATACTAGTTCTTTTTTCACTGGGGATTATCGGCGGAGGAGCTGCTGCCTGTTTCACCCGTCTGTTTGGGATCGTATTTCTCGGAGAACCCCGTTCGGAAAAAGTTTTAAAAGCCCACGAAGAAGGATGTTTTCTGTACCCCCTCTATGTACTAGCGATTGTATGTCTACTTCTGGGCGTAGGAAGCATTTTTCTATCCCCGTTTATCTTCGGAGTTGTATTCTCTTTTCTAACGGGAATATCGGAAAACTCCCTTATAGAAGCAGTTCTTATTCTCAAGAACACATTGATTCCGATAGGATCGATAGGGTTCACTTTTATTTTCCTATCAGTTTTTCTTGTCTGGATTCGAAAACGCATCTTAAAAAATCGACCGCTGGAAACAGGTCCTACCTGGGATTGTGGGTATTCTCACCCTACCCCTAGAATGCAGTACACTGCATCCTCTTTTTCCCGTCCAATCCTGCACATGGCACGTCGTATTCTGAATCCAGAGATACATATCTGTTTGTCCGATGGGTTATTCCCCACACACGGTTCATTTACATCTCA
>JAGODW010000366.1 GCA_017998025.1 Spirochaetales bacterium | reverse complement strand
CTTTAACTGCGGGACGGACCTTCCCCTCCCGGAAGTACGGAACCTGGCAGGCCCCGATATAGTGCTCATGGGCGCCATACCACCGAGGGATGTGCTTGCACAGGGTACTCCCATCGATGTAAGGAAGGCTCTCGATGCACAGGGTGCTCTACACGAAATGGTCTCTCCCCTCCTGTATTCCTGCGGAGGAGGGATGCCTCCTGCTGTACCTACGGAAAATATTCGGGCTTTCCTTAGCTGGATTGCCGAACACCGGTAAGGCGCTGCGCTTTTGTGTGGCAGATGTAGACAGTTTTGGTTCAGGTAGGCTCGGTTAAAGCTGTTTCAGGCCCATATTCTTAAAGTGAATTACAAGGAACAGGGCTACGGTAGGAATCCAGGCAACAGGCAAAAGGAAGATGGGAAACAACGCAGGAAACGCTGTCCAGAAAAAAGCTGCACAACCGGTAAAAATTGAGAATCCGTATAGCATCCTTATAATCCGGGGCACCGTCCATCCCAGGTCGAGTAACTTATGATGGATATGGGAACGATCCGGTTCTCCGATGGAACGTTTTTCCCGTATCCGGCGTAGAATAGCAGTGAGAGTATCAAGGATTGGAACCAGGAGAAGGGTAATCCCAATCAAGAGCCAGCGAGTGGATTCAGTCTTTTGAATCTGAAAGAAGGGAAAGAGAGAAAGAAGGTATCCCAGAACTAAACTGCCGGAATCCCCCATAAAAATAGAGGCAGGCGGTTTATTGTACACGAGGAATCCTATAAGGGATCCTAAAAGGGCAGCTGGAATCAAGTATAGGTGGGGGAGAGTATTTAAATTACCGGAGACACGAGGAATAAGGATAAGAAGCCAGAAACCAGAGGCAATCGCTGAGATTCCTCCGGCCAGTCCGTCCATCCCATCGATTAAATTTACCGCGTTGGTTACTCCCACGATCCAGAGTAACGTTAGAAAGATAGAAAATATTGGAATATTGATATTAAATCCGAAAGGTGTGGCAAATTGACCAAACCGCAGTCCCCCTGCTACAGCAATTCCTGCGGCGATGATCTGAAGTAACAACTTGTACCGTGCTCGGATGTTCTTGAAATCGTCGAGAAGCCCGGTGCCGAACATAAGGAGGCTTCCTGCACAAGCTGCCACCAATCGACTGGTTCCAATGGGATTTGAAAAGGGGAATATGAGTGCTGCAAGAACCAACGTTATATAGAAAGAACCTGCGATTCCAATTCCTCCAATCCGGGGGATGTTACCGTTATGGATCTTTCTTTTATCACTTCTATCGAACCATCCTTTATGCCGGGAAAGGCGGATTAAGATAGGGGTAAGGAATACATTTAGAAGAAAGGCTATCGTAAGAACAATTATGATAGGCATTGCGGTCTCTCCCAATTATTAACTATACCAAATATACCCTATTGAATATAATTTGTCTGGAATGCCTGATTCAAGAGCAAGAGATGGAATAGGTTATGAAAAAAACTACACAGTTTAGACAGCTTCTTACCTCCCCCGCGCTGGAATTCCTTTGCGAGGCTCATAACGGACTTTCTGCAAAAATTGCCGAGGAAGCGGGTTTCAAGGGAATCTGGGCCAGTGGCCTTTCGATCAGCGCCCAGCTGGGAGTACGGGACTCTAACGAGGCCAGCTGGACTCAGGTGCTGGAAGTGCTGGAGTTCATGTCTGATGCTACCACGATTCCCATCCTTCTGGATGGGGATACGGGATACGGGAACTTCAACAATATGCGGCGTCTGGTGCGAAAACTGGAACAGCGGGGCGTTGCCGCGGTCTGCATCGAGGATAAGCTGTTCCCGAAAACAAACAGTTTTGTCCGGGGTACAGCCCAGCCTCTGGCAGATCGGGAAGAGTTCTGCGGGAAGATTAAGGCAGGGAAGGATGCTCAAACAGATCCGGACTTCTGTATTATTGCCCGGGTGGAGGCGTTTATAGCGGGGTGGGGACTAAAAGAGGCCTTGCGGCGGGCAGAGGCATACCACCGTGCAGGAGCGGATGGGATCCTTATCCATAGTGCCCTCTCTGTTCCTGACGAAGTGCTCGCCTTCAAGCAAGAGTGGGGGGACCGGGCTCCGGTAGTGATTGTTCCCACCAAGTACTACGCAACTCCCACGGAAGTGTTCCGAGAGTACGGATTTTCTATCGTAATCTGGGCAAATCACCTGCTGAGGTCTGCCCTGTCTGCCATGGAAAAAACGGCTGCAACCCTGTACCGGGAACAGAGCCTTCTTTCTATTGAAGACAAGATTGCTCCCGTTTCCGAAGTATTCCGTCTACAGGGACAGGAGGAGCTGGAGGAAGCGGAACGGATCTATCTCCCTGTAGGGGGGCGAAAGGTTAAAGGAATCGTACTGGCTGCTGCCCGGGGGACAGAAATGGGATCCCTTACAGAGGATAAACCGAAGTCCATGATAGAGGTGGGTGGACAGCCACTCCTATCCCACATTGTAGATGCGTACAACGGCGCGGGAATCAAGGACATTACCGTGGTACGGGGATATAAAAAGGAACAGGTGGATCTACCCAATCTGCGGTTCGTGGATAACGATGCGTTTGCGGAAACAGGAGAACTCTGGTCTCTAAAACTCGCTCTGGATACAATCCGGAAGAGTAATGAGGATTTTATTATCTCCTATGGAGATGTACTCTTCCGAAAATACATCCTTCAGATCCTTCTTTATAGCGATGCGGAGTATACCCTGGTGGTGGACGTAACCTGGGAAGAATCCCGCAATCGGGGTCGGTTTGCCGATTATGTTCAGTGTAGTGAACCGCTTTCCCGTTATAGTTTTGGAACGCCGGTACAGGTAATCC
>JAGODW010000365.1 GCA_017998025.1 Spirochaetales bacterium | reverse complement strand
TCGTATACCTGTTCTGGAGATCACTCGGACGGCGGAGGAAATATCCTGGTTCCGAGCATGAGTAAAGAATACATATTGAAACATGGGGGTTAGTAAAGATGGAAACTGCATTGGTAAAGGTGAAAGCGGAAGAATTAAACCGTCTCACCCGGTTGCGACTGGAAGAAGTGGGGGTGCCGCCCGAAGATGCAAAAATTGTGGCGGATGTACTGGTTTTTGCAGACCTGAGAGGTGTCCATTCCCATGGTGTCTTGCGGGTAGAACACTATGTGAATCGGATCCATCGGGGAGGGATCAACCTTCATCCTCACCTGGATTTACGGTTTTTGAAACCCTCCCTGGGACTGCTGGACGCTCAGGGAGCTCTGGGGCATGTTACCACGAAACTCTCCACTGAAAGAGCGATTGAAGTTGCCCGAAAGGAAGGGATTGCCCTGGTAGGAATCAAGAACAACAGTCACTGCGGAGCTCTTGCGTATTATGTACAGATGGCACTGGATGCGAAGATGGCTTCGATGGTTTGTGTAAATACGGATATTCGGGTTGTTCCGTTTGGAGGAAGCCAGGCCTTCCTGGGGACAAACCCGTTCGCGTTCGGTTTTCCTGCCCGTAAAGATGCAATTCTCCTGGATATGGCGACGAGCGAGATTGCCTGGGGTAAGGTGCTAACTGCCCGCGAAAAAGGAGAGACCTTGAAGGAAGGATGGGCAGTGGATGAAGAGGGACGGCCTACAACGGATCCATTCAAAGCGGTAAATCTAACTCCCTTTGGAGGGCCTAAAGGGTACGGAATATCGATTATGGTAGAAGCCCTTACAGGGTTACTCTTTGGAGGGGTTTTTGGACCTCATTTGAACCGGATGTACGAAGACCTGGATACATATCGAAACCTTTCCAACTTCATCCTTATCATAAATCCTTCGATAATTGATCCTTCCGGCGGATTCCTTGATCTCTCCCAGCAGATGATCGACGAGATTCATGCCGTGCCCCCGGTACCGGGAAACGATAGAGTACTCATCCCTGGAGAAATAGAATCGAGAATTATGGAACGGTATAAGAAGGAAGGGGTTCCGCTTCCTGAAGCTGTGTATCGGTCCCTATCCCGCAACGGATAGATAGTGTCACGAAGCTTGGGGGTATTGATAGAAAAAAACCGGCCAGGGGCAGCCCCCGGGCCGGTTTTTCATAAAGGATTAGACAATGCAGCTACGATTAATACACACCCCGCTCAATGTAGTGAGTGTGGAGCAGCTCATGAGAAACATGCCCCAGCGGTTCTTTTAAGAACTCTGTATACAACTGCTGGATAGAAGGATTCTCGTGGGATTTTCGAATCTTTTTGCCTGCATCTTCCCGATAGATCGATTCAGCTCGTTTCTTACGGATCTCTGTGTTGGTTGGTATGGGCTGACCTCCTCCACCTAAACATCCGCCGGGACAGGTCATGATTTCAATGAAAGCATAGGGAGATTCTCCCTTCTCGATTTGTTCGAGAAGCACCCGGGCATTCTTCAGGGTGTGTGCTACCGCTACCTTTAGTGTGGTACCATTGAGGTCTACTTCCGCACTCCGTATACCCTCAAATCCCCGTACATCAGCGAAATCCACCGAGGATAGATGTTTTCCTGTGACTACTTCGTAGGCAGTCCGCAAAGCGGCCTCCATTACCCCGCCGGTAGCTCCAAAAATCACCGCTGCTCCGCTCGACCGGCCCAGAGGATCGTCGAAGTCTTCCTCTTCCAGCGCGTCGAATTTGATGGAGGCTTGCCGGAGCATGCGGGCCAGTTCCCGGGTGGTAAGGGCATAGTCTACATCGTAGAACTGGTCTTTTTCTAAGAGATTCAGCCGGGCTTTCCAATAGTGGAAGGCACCCATCATCTCGGGTCGTCGTGCCTCATACTTCTTGGCTGTACAGGGCATGATGGAGACTACTACCATATCCCGTGGGTCAATTCCCATTTTTTCTGCATAGTATGTTTTGGCTACAGCACCAAACATCTGCTGGGGAGATTTACAGGTCGATACATGCTCAAGCGATTTGGGATAGAAATGCTCGATGAATTTGATCCACCCCGGAGAGCAGGAAGTAAGCATAGGCAGCTTGCCTCCCTTTCCTATCCGTTCGATCAGTTCATGCCCTTCCTCCATGATGGTAAGGTCTGCACTGAATTGGGTATCAAACACGCGGGAAAATCCCAATCGGCGTAGGGCTGCCACCATTTTGCCGGTAACGAGGCTTCCCCATTCCATTCCCATTGCTTCACCCAATCCTACCCGGATAGCAGGAGCGGTTTGCACAATTACTACTTTTTTAGGATCCTGGAGAGCTTTCCAGACTGCTTCGGTATGGTCCTTTTCAAGAATGGCACCCGTAGGACAAACGAGTGAACACTGTCCGCAGTTGGTACAGGCCACATTCCCCAGTCCTTTATTCAAGAAGGTACCGACAACGCTCTTTGCGCCCCGGCCGATAAAATCAATTGCATTAACCCCCTGCACCTCTTCGCAAACGGAGACACAGCGGCCGCAGAGGATGCATTTATTCGGATCCCGGACAAGGGATTCGGAAGTTGTATCCACAGGGAGGGGTTTCTTTCGGATTTGGGCGAAACGGATGTCGGTGATTCCCAGAAGTGCGGCCAGGCTTTGAAGCTCGCAATTCTGATCTCGAATACAGGAAAGGCAATCTTTAGGATGATTTGCCAGGAGTAGTTCTACGTTGGTCCGCCGGGCTGCCAGCACCCGGGAAGAGGCAATTTGAATATCCATTCCCTCGGAGACCTTTGTTACGCAAGAGCGAAGGAGGGATTTAGCCCCTTTCACCTCTACTACGC
>JAGODW010000364.1 GCA_017998025.1 Spirochaetales bacterium | reverse complement strand
GTCGTAGGTCGGTCACCAGAACGTTTCCTTCCTGCCGACTCGTTTTCCTCAACTGTTCCTTGTACTGCTCCTCTTGCTCGTTATACAGGGTAATCCGTTCCTTAACATCCGGAAGAGACAGGATTTCATCGATAGAAAGCGTCCTGCCTGCTTCGATCAGATTCATCATCAACTGATAATTAGATATTCGAAAATTCTTAAACCTCCCCAGACCCGTACGAGAATCGGTAAGAAAGCCTAATAGGATCCATCCCTCAGGGTATAGGACCTCTTCCAAACTTAGATGAGCAGAATCGAGCTTATCTGCGGTACGAATAATTTCTTCATACCGCGGAGAAAAGGTACGAGCCCCTCCAAAATAGTCATACACAACATGGGCGGCTGATAGAGCTCTTGGCACAAGGATATTGTTTGAATGAGGATGCTCCCGAATGACTTCACTGGCATGGTGATCAAAGGCAAGGAAGACTCCCTCAGTGTACGGAAGATTGGTGGTTATGTCCTTGTCGTTCACCTGTATCTTACCTGTCTGCATATCGGAGGGATGAACAAACACGATTTCCTCTATCATCCTCAGCTCCTGTAAAAGCATAGCGCAGGCCAGCCCATCAAAATCGCTCCGGGTTAATAGTCGATACTTTTTCGTTTCTTGAGGAATCACTTTCCCCTCCTCTTCTAGCCCTAATCATATCACGTATATTTCCCTATAATCCAAGAAATGGTGAAACTTGTATGTTTTTTAGGGAATCCGGGCCGGGAGTATCAGGACACCCGGCACAATATAGGATGGATGATGGCGGAAGAGTTTTCCCAAAAGTTCGATCCCGAATGGAAAGAAAAGTTCTCGGGTTCCTATGCAGTTTTGAAAGGATCAGATCTGGGATGTCAGATACGTCCTGGATCTTCCCTCATTCTCCTCAAGCCCGGTACTTTTATGAACCGGAGCGGCGAAAGCCTATCCCAGGCTTGTTCCTTTTTTAAAATCTCTCCGGAAATGACTCTCGTGGTGCATGACGATCTGGAACTCCCCTTTGGAACGGTAAGTTTTAGGTTGGGTGGGGGAACGGCGGGTCATAACGGCCTCCGGTCCCTTGTTTCAAGTTTAGGTACAGAAAAATTCTTCCGTTTCCGAATCGGCATTTCCCGGCCGGCTCATGGGAATGTTTCTTCCTACGTACTGAGCAAGTTCGCTCCCCAGGAGGAAAAAGTTCTGCCCGCCTACCTATCCCGGGCTGCCGAGCACCTATGGGAATGTATCGAGAGGCCGGAAGCATACTTAGAGCGGTATTCAAAAATCAGAATTCTATAATAAGTGTCACGAAGCTTGGTGGTATGAAGCAAAGAAGATAGAAAGGTTCAGATAGGGGTGCGGTAGAATCGTACACCGTGAGATGCGTATCAAAGAAGTCCTGAAACTTCAAGTTCCTGTCAGGGGAGTACGCCCCCGAAGGGATCGGGACAGGGTAAGTCGATCCGCATACTCCAGGTCCCCTCCTACCGGGAGTCCTAGAGCAAGACGGGATGTGGGGATCCCCAGTGGTTCGATCAGCTTTACCAGGTAGAGAGCGGTAGTATCACCTTCTACTGTCGGATTCGTGGCAATGATCACCTCCCGCACGGATAGGGTACGAAGCCGTTCCATTAGCTTCCCGATTCGTAGTTCTGAAGGTCCTATTCCGTCCAGAGGAGAAAGTACACCCATTAGCACATGGTACAAGCCCCGGTACTCCCGAATTGATTCGATCACCTCAACATCCTGGGGTTGTTCCACTACACAGAGTACGGTTCGATCCCTGCTGGAATCACTACAAATACTGCAAACATCTTCTTCCGAATACGCCCCGCACTCTACGCAGGGACGAACCTTATCCCGCACGTGTACGAGGGATGTGGCCAGGTTCTGGACATACCGTGATTCTGCCCGTAGCAGGTAGTACGCTATACGGGTGGCGCTCTTCTTCCCCAACCCCGGAAGTTTGGCAAGCTGAGCTATGAGATCATCGAGGGCCTTCATACCGTGTTTTAACTCACACCCCAAAAAATCCGGGTGGTATACCTCCGGTGAGTTCAGACATTTCCGTACGGATAGCTTCCTTCAGTTTGATCAGTGCATCAGAAAAGGCTGCTCGAATAAGATCTTCCAGCATCTTGATGTCCTCTGGATCCACCGCCTCTTTTGCAATCCGAACTCCTAACACCTCGAACCGCCCGTTCATCTCTACCTGCACAATATCCCCGCCGGCACTGCCTATAACTTTTACATTCTTCAGTTTTTCCTGTGTATCATTGAACTTAGCTTGTAAGCCCTGAAAGTTCTTCATAAGATCAAAGGGATTGATGTTCATTGTATGATTTCTCCCCGGAACACTTTCCGTGCAATTTCCACCCGATCTTCCTCAGCATCAGGCTTTCTCACCGATTCCTCCACAGGTTTTTCCGTTGGTGGATCGTAACGGATTACCACTTCTACCTCTCTACCCAGTACTTCCTTTACTTTTTGTACCACAGCAGAAATCTCTGAAAGTACATAATCGGCGGAAAACTTACTCTTAAAATGAATTATAAGAGTATCTCCCTCCCATCGCCAATCCCCTGACTTCTCCAAAGTAGAACTAAGGGTTACTTTTTTCTTCAGTCCTAGAATGATCGCCTTCTTCTGTTCTGGATTTAGCACCGACGGGTCTTGGGAAGATGCAGCGAGAATTCTATCTGCCGAAATCGATCCGTTTTCAGTTTCTAAAGTGCTTTCCCCTGTCTCAAACCCTTCCTCACTCTCTTCTTCTCCAGCCGCCTCTTCTCTATGCGGGCTCAGGTGAAGATCTTTTCCTGCTTCTCCTTG
>JAGODW010000363.1 GCA_017998025.1 Spirochaetales bacterium | reverse complement strand
TTTGTTCCTTCGCACATTCAAACAACAAACGAATCGGATTATCCCTTACATCATCCTGATCCCCTGTTACGGAGATATGGGGATATGTTGGGAACCGTTTGAACGGTTTAATCGCGCAACGGGTCGAGGAAGAGTAGCTATCCCCATGTATCCAAAAGAGTTGCGTGTTGCTATCGCCATGGCTATGGGAGACCTTCGCTGGCAGACAGCTAAAGAAAAAGCACAGCATTATTGGATGGAAGAAGGTATAACAGGCTGGTACTATCAGTGGTTCACAGATAGGAAAATGAAAGGGGATGTTCGGGAAAGCTTTGTCCAGGATTACGTGCAATGGATCACAAAGGAGAGCGAGGGTACTCAGAAGCTCGACCGGGAAGTCCGTGATATCTTCTGGCGCTACATTCCTTTCCCCCAGGAAGTTAAGGACAAGTTAAAAACCAGAGGGTATGTATACGCGGAACTGTATAAGAAAGATCAGAACCGTGCTATGTCTGATGGATACTAAACCTGTCCTCGGGCTTATTTTGAAGATTTTTTTCTGCCGAAAAGCGGGGAAAAGTACTTTTCAAAGTCTAAACGGGTAGAAAAAAAACGCATCAATCGGTGGTAAAGAAAATAGGTCCCTATCACAGAAGCTAAAAACAGGAAAAGCAGAACGATAGTGTTCACTTCAGCGGAAAACTTAGGTGCCAGAGCCCATCCGTACAGCACAAATCCGATGAGGAAGAGAAGGATCATGAGGATCATATTCAGTACGGTAGCTCCCAGGATAAACAGTACTGTATTGAATTTCTTATTCATTTTAACTCCCTCCGGGCTCTAAAAAGAGAAATCGCCAGTCCGATCCCGCATACCACCACTGCAGAGTCGGCGATGTTAAAGGTAGGCCAGCGATCCAGTCCCAGTATCCCATAGAATTTCACATCAATAAAGTCAATCACTCCCTCCGGTCGGAATATGCGGTCGATTAAATTACCTGCCCCTCCTCCTAAGATACCTGCAACCATCCAGCGTTGAAAAGATGTGTATTCTTCACTTTTGAAAAAATGAACTCCCAGGAGTCCGAGTACCAGGATAGGTAAAATAGTAAAAAGGGCTGTTCGGATTGGCTCAGGAAGATCCTTCCCTATACTGAAGGCAATTCCCGGGTTTCGTACATGGATGATCCGGAGAAAATCGCCAAAGAAACTGACTCCTATTCCTCGTCGGGGGAGGGTGGATAGAATCAGAATTTTTGCTAATTGATCCATAAGAACAACCGTAAATGTCAGGCTCAGGGGCAGGATCTTTTTCATGAAAGGCCTCTAAAAACCTGTGGGGATATCAAAAAAACGGGTTTCCAATCCGGTATCCTGGGTAGTCCTTTCCGCCCATCCTTGCACTCCTCCGGTTTCCGTTTGATAGTGTCCTCCAAACAGCACATTGAGCCCGGCTTCCAGGCACGCATGATAAATGGTATGGGAACTTTCTCCTGTAATAAAAAGATCGACACCCTCTTCCACTGCCTGAAAGGCTTCGGAGGCAGCTCCTCCTGAAACCACGGCTACCGTTTGAACCAACGGCTTGCCAAACGGTAATACCTGGTAACCAGAGGGGGAAGGGCCGAAGAGTGTTGAAGCGATGGTTTCAAGATTGATCGGATGGGGGAGTGCCCCTTTTATACCAATAGTCACACCATTGTATATCCCAAAGGGGGATGTTTCCTCGAGACCTAACCGGCGTGCAATGGCGATGTTGTTTCCCAGGGCTGGATCTGCATCGAGAGGCAGGTGTGCTGCATAGAGAGCCAGATCATGTTCCAGAAGAAATTTGATCCGATTAAGAAGGAACCCTTCGATCCGCTCGGGTTTTCCCCAGAACAAGCCATGGTGTACACAAAGAACATCCGCCCCCCATTGTGCGGCTGTGCGAAAACTCTCTATACAGGCATCCACCGCAAAAGCAACTTTTTGTATATCAGAGTAGCTCCGTCCTATCTGAATGCCGTTTAAGGAAGAGTCGTATTTTTCAAAGGCTGCAATCTGCAGAATCGAGCGGAAATAGGTATCCAATTCCTTGAGATTCATGAGCGTCAAGATTTCCGATCCAGGAGTTTATCCAGATATTCGTGGGAAGTAACCAGTGCATGAAGAACCGCATGGGAATCAGTCAGGTACCGGAAAGTGGTTTCAAGGTTCTTTAATCCTTCATTCAGGGCGAACGTCTGTTCCTGGATGGCTCCTGTAATCTGGGCGATAGAGCTGCTCGTTTCCTGTGCATTTTTAGCTGTCTCTGCAAAGGTGCTTTTAAGCCAGGAAAAATCCTGATTTAACCGATTCAGCAGGTCGATAAACTCGGAGATCTGCTGTTCGATCTCTGTCAGGATTTGAGAGAACTCCTGGATCACGTTGGAGATATCTTTTGCAAATGTTCCTGTTTGGCTGGCAAGAGTCTTTACCTCATTTGCTATGATCCGAAATCCTCTTCCTACGGCTCCGGCCCGGGCTGCTTCGATTGAAGCATTTATAGCCAGCACATTCGTCCGGTCTGAAACATCGTTTATTTCTTCCGTTGCATTCTGAATACTGGCCGACTTTTCAGTTAAACGCTGGAATAGAGAATGAATTCGTTCTGCATTTGCTTTTGCTTCATTGATTTCTATTTCTCGTTTGGAAATGCTGTCTCCTACGAGCGCGTTCTTTTGTAGGACCTGGTTCATGCCTGTATTAATTACCGAGGCATTTTTTGAAGTGCTTTCTGAGGTGGCCCGGATCTCTTCAAAAGAAGTTATTACTGAGGCCAGCTGGTTTTTTATTTGTTCTATATTTTGATTAACGATTTTAAACGAGTGGGCAGTGATT
>JAGODW010000362.1 GCA_017998025.1 Spirochaetales bacterium | reverse complement strand
GCATTCTCTGCCAGGTAATCTACAATTTTTCCTTTCCCCTCATCTCCCCATTGAGCCCCTACGACCACTAGTTTCATTCTTTTCCTCTTTATCTAGAGTAGTTGGGCGGTTCCTGGGTAATGGCCACATCATGAACATGACTTTCCCGTAAACCGGCAGGAGAAATTCTAACAAATTTTTTGTATCTCTGCAATTCTACGATTGTTTTACAGCCGCAGTACCCCATGCCCTTTTTCAGCCCTGAAACCAACTGGTGAACAAAGGGTTTTAAGGATCCTTTATAGGGAACTCTTCCCTCTACCCCTTCGGGAACCGGCTCTTCATCGTTGTTCGACATCTGATACCGGTCTCCGGAACCCCCTTGTATCGCTCCAATGGATCCCATACCCCGATACTGTTTGAAGATCCTCCCTTCGTAGATAATCTCTTTTCCAGGGGCTTCCTTTAGACCCGCGAACAGATTCCCGATCATCACGCTGGAAGCCCCTGCTCCTATAGCTTTTACAATGTCTCCCGAGTATTTAATGCCGCCGTCTGCAATAATCGGAATATCTGCCTTCAGGGCTACTTCCGCACACTCATATACCGCGGTAAATTGGGGAACGCCGATCCCTGCGACAATCCGGGTAGTACAGATCGACCCCGGTCCTACCCCTACCTTTATTGCATCGGCTCCGGCTTCAATCAAACGTTTGGTCCCTTCAGCCGTAGCCACGTTGCCGCCCACAACCGGTAGGGGATACTTCTTTCGGAGGATTCGGATCGCTTCCAGGACGTTCTGGGAATCACCATGGGCAGTATCTATCACCACAAAGTCCACTTTACTTTCCATAAGGAGGGGCATCCGTACCTCAAAGTCCCGGGGAGAAACTGCAGCTCCTACAAGCAGACGGCCCGAAGAATCTAAAGCGGCGCTGGGGAAATTTTGATGTTTTTCAATATCCTTTACCGTGATCAACCCTTTTACCCTCCCTTCCGTGTCAACTACAGGAAGTTTTTCCACCTTGTACCGATGGAATGTTTCCAGGGCGCGCTGGATGTCCGGTTCTCCCCGTTCTACAATGGGATTAAGAGTCATGACATCCTTTACCGGCTGTTCGTAATCAGTACAGAACTTCATATCACGGCTTGTAATAATCCCGGCCAATTTCCCCTCTGAATCCAGAACCAGGAGCCCGGATACTTTAAATTTTTTCATCCGTTCCTCGACTTCCCGAAGGGTTCTATCCTGCTCTACGGTAACCGGATCATAGATAATCCAATTGAGGAACCGTTTTACCTCGCTTACCTTTTCCGCCTGCTGTTGCGGAGAGAGATTCCGATGAATCACTCCTGCTCCGCCTTCCAGCGCAAGGGCGATTGCCATATCCTCTTCCGTAACCGTATCCATCGCAGAGGAGAGTACCGGGATGTTTAGATAAATATCCCGTACAAGCCGGGTTCTTACATCCGCATCTGCCGGTAGAAAATTTGAATAGGATGGAACAAGGAGTACATCATCATAGCTCAGGGCTTCTTCTATGTTTTTCATTTGTTTTTCTCCTTTACTGATGGGCATCAGAGATATTTTTTAGTTCTCGAATCCGTTGCCGGGTAATTTCTGCTATTTTCAAGGCTTTCTCTACAGCTTTCCCCCGATACAGTTCAGGGCTGGAAAAAAACTTTTCTGGTTCAATTCCAAGAGTCTTTTCAATCTGACTCTTCAGGTTATTCCAGAGCAGAGCCTTCGCTTGAAGCACTTCCCTTAGACTCTTTTGCTTTTCTTCGCTTTCCAGCGTACAGAGCCGGATAATCTCATGAGCGTCAGCTTCTCCACCTTCTGCCAGGAGAATATAGGCTGCCTCGGCCAGAACTGCATCTCCTCCCTTCAAAAGGTTTCGTTCGAGGGAGGATCGATCAACCTGAAGTGTCTGGAGTACCTTACGCATTCTGCAGAGAGCTGCTGTAAATCCTGCCAGATATTCCCCGATAAACCGGGAGGACGCAGAGTTGGTTAAATCTCTCTGATGTTCGGAAATCTGGTCAGAAAAAAATGTATAGATCCTTGGAGAAAATGTTTTCCAGAGACTTTTCACGTGTTCCGAATTCCAGGGGTTCCGTTTCTGGGGCATCGTAGAAGAACCGACCTGCCCTTGAGAAAAGAGCTCCCTCACCTCTTCGATCTCGCTTCGCTGAAGGTTCCGGAGATCGTCCGCCAGGTTAGCCAGGATTCCAAACGCAATATTTACCTCCAAAAGCAACCGGAGGAAGTATTCCGGTTCCACCAGCTGATGAGAGTATTCGGAAGGTTCTATCCCGAGATACGAAAGGAAGGTTTGTTCGAACCGGATAGGATCTTCTACCATCAGCGAAAGGGCATTGTAGGCTCCTACGGCACCAGAGAGTTTTCCCCGCAGATTCCGGGAAAGCCGTTCTATTTCTAAGGCTGATTTTCCCAACCGGGAGGCAAACTCCGCCATCCAGAATCCTAATGTAATCGGTACGGCATGCTGGCCATGGGTCCTCCCGATCTGGGGCGTTGAGGCTTCTCTTTCGGTAAAATCTGCTAGCAGGGACAGAACCTCCGTTAATTGGGGTAGAATGACGAGTCGCACAGCATCACGGATTCGGAGCGCTTGAGCTGTATCCAGGATATCTGCCGAAGTTGCTCCGGCATGTACGAGACTCCGCAGTTCAGGGGGAATATACCGTTTTATTACATTCACCAGAGCACGGATATTATGCTGAGTTTTTTCCTCTTCCTCGTACACCTCTTCCGGAGGTACCCTTGTTTCAAGGGTGGAGATAACTTCTTCCCATTCCGGGGAGAGAGTTCCTCTTCGAGATAGATGCGCTTTAAGAAGGGCAGCCTC
>JAGODW010000361.1 GCA_017998025.1 Spirochaetales bacterium | reverse complement strand
GATCAGTAGCATAGGCCTTGTAGCTGCACTGATGATCCTCCTTCCGTATCGGAAGGATCCAGCGATAAAGGCTCTGATTTATTACTTGAACCTGGTTATCTGGCTGCTCCTGACCAATATTGCAGAGCTGATAGCGCTGCCCGGTCCCCAGACAGTTTTTTTTGCGAAACTGGAATATATAGGATTTCTTTATATTCCAGTGGCATGGATCTCTTTTTGCACAAGGTATACAGGATGGGTTAAGGAGAAAAGAAACGCCTTAAGTATTCCTGCTCTGATTGTTTCGACCGTTCTGTTTATACTTGTTGCTACTAACGATTTACATGGACTGGTATGGCAGGAAATCCGGTTTATTCAATCGGGAAGTTTTTCTGTCTTGCGTCCGGTGTACGGCCCCCTGTTCTGGGTAATAGCGTTGTATGTCTGGGGGACCCTATTTGCTGGTGCGCTGCTTGTATTTATTTCATTCATTATCGGTCAAAGGTTATACTATCGCCAATCGTTATGGATACTTCTCGGGGTGTTGATCCCAGGAATGGTTAATGTACTGAATATATTTCGATTGATTCCCGGCTTGCAGAAGGATTTTACCCCGTTAGGATTTGCCCTTTCCGGATTCTGTTTTCTCTCTGGAATATATGCTCATCAGCTATTCTGGATTAAGCCCATAGCCCGGGGAGCGGTTGTGGAAGAGCTTAAACAAGGAGTGATTGTGCTGGATGATTCGGGATGGATTGTGGATTATAACAGGTCGGCTACTTTTCTACTGGATTTAGAACCGGTTTTCATAGGTCTTCAAAGTAAAAATATTCCTGCATTGATGGAACTTTTTGATATATCCTCTTTTTCATCCGGTAAACCCGTAGAGAGTATACCTTCTGGCCAATTCGAATGGAATGGAAGGACCCTGGGATATTCTTTTACAAAAGTCGAACGAGTTTCTCCCATAGGAGTGGTAATAGTTTTAGAAGATATTTCTGAACAAATGGAGATAAAAACTCAGCTCCGTCAATTGAAACAAGAGTTTATAAATCGTGAAAGACTCGCGGAAATGGGACGTGTTGCCGCGGGGTTGGCACACGAAATACGGAACCCGCTTGCATATATTAATAGTGACTTTCGTTCCCTGGTGAAGATAATGGGCAAGCTAAATGGAATTCCCGATACAGTAAATGTACAGGAACTTGGAACCATAGTAGAGGGGATTAGGGAGGGGATAGATCGAATTGAACATGTAGTAGATTCTCTCCTTGCTTTTTCTCGTCACGGGAAAAGTGATACACCCTTTATGCTGTATGATCTTCATGAAGGAATCGATATGACACTACTCCTCATGCAATCCGAATCCCGGCCCGTCTGTACTATTCAAAAGAAATATGGTACTGTTCCTTTAATCTGGGCCCAAAAGAACGCTATTAACCAGGTGTTATTCAATATTCTTACGAATGCGATAGATGCAATAAAAAGTAAATCAAAATCAGACCGCAAGAAAGGGCTCATAACTATTACAACGGGCGTACTGGAGAATTCTATATTCTGTGAAATATCAAACAATGGGCTTCCTCTAACCCTTGAAGAACAGGAAAGTTTATTTCACCCGTTCTTCAGTACAAAACCCGATGATCGCGGGTTTGGATTAGGATTAAACCTGTCCCGGGAAATTATAGAACAGAACCACCACGGTAAGTTAGAGTTTGTATCTGCAGATCCTGTAACCTTTCGGATTCTGTTGCCTGTTCAAAAAAAACCTGTACAATAGATAACAGAAAAAAGGTTAGCAAAAAATGAACCTGGTTCTACTGAAGAAAATAGATATTTTCCGGCCTGTTCAAACCCGTACACTGGATCAATGGGTCCGTGGATTTACTCCGGCACAACGGGAGTATCGAAAAGGAACGTTGATTCTTTTGCAGGGGCAGAAGTATACGGATCTATGTTGTCTATTAGAGGGCGAAGTGAGTGCGGAAATCCAGGATTACAATGGAAAAGTGCTGAAAGTGGAAGCTCTAAAGGCTTACGAGGCGATTGCAACGGCGGTTCTTTTTTCTCCAGATTCGCTTCTGCCGGTTACGGTGGTTGCACGGACAGACGTAAAGACTCTCTGGATTTCCCGGAAGGAAATTCTGCGGCTATGCAGCTTGAGTGGAGAATTCCTGGAAAAACTTTTAAGTGATATGGGCGCCCGATTGGCTTTTCTTGCCCAGAAGATGCGGTTCCTTCAATTTAATACGATTCGCAAGAAAATAGCCGATTACTTGCTGGGGCTGATGAGAGACCAGAGAACTGATGTTCTGCAAATCAATCTTTCCAGGGAATCTCTCGCAGAAATGTTCGGAGTAACCCGGCCTGCTCTTTCCCGTGTTTTTTCCGAGCTCTACCAGGAGGGTATCTTAAAGCTGGAGGGGAAGCGGATCGAGGTATTAAATCCTGCCTGCTTACGGAAGATGGCAGAGGAAGAAGATTAAAGAAAGAAGATCAGGAGAAAAAACATGGCGGAAGAAAAGGACATACGCTGGATACAAAGGAGTAAACATTTTGAGGAAGCCTTACAGCAATTGAGTAAGTTTGTAGAAAAGAAGGAATTGAATGAACTGGAAGAACAAGGGCTGATACAAGCGTTTGAGTATACATACGAACTGGCCTGGAACACGCTCAAAGACTATCTAGAAATGCAAGGGGAAACAGAGATACATGGAAGCCGTGATACAATTCGGCTAGCATTCCGACGCGGCTTGATTATAGACGGAGAAACCTGGATGGCAATGCTGAAAGACAGGGCGCTCACAACCCATACGTACAACGAGGATCTGGCAAAAAGAATTGGAAAATCCGTGCTGAAGCAGTACTATCCTGAAT
>JAGODW010000015.1 GCA_017998025.1 Spirochaetales bacterium | reverse complement strand
GTTGACGGGAGTATACAGAAACAATCGCTATCCTGTATGAATCGCATACTTGCTTAAGTTCTTTTAGAAGTGTCTCCGGGGCATCTAAGGAAAACAATCCATCAAAATTTACCTCGATCCCGCCGTATCCTGCTTCTGCTGCAGCAGCGATACAGTCTTTCCATTCCATCGCTGGGGGAAAGCATCGTAAAGAAGTGGCATTGATCAACATGCAGATAGAATATCAGATTCCCTATACGTAAGGAAGGACTTACATGGAAAGGGGGAAACCTGGTATGCTAAGTCTATTCTTTTTCACCAGGAGGCTCCTATGTATTCCTGTTTTTCCTGTGGAAAAACCTATCCCATAACTGAGCCCCGCTGGAGGTGCGATTGCGGAGGGTTCCTGGTTCTTCCGGAAGAACCCGTTTTTCCACATGAATCCCTTGCTACCCGCGGTTTTACCCTCTGGCGATACAGAGAGGCGTACGGACTCCCTGAAGACTCCCCTTCTTTATCCCTGGGAGAAGGTTGGACACCCCTCGTGGAGAACCGTTTAGAAGGTGTTCCGGTCTGGTTCAAGTTAGACTATCTTATGCCTTCAGGATCTTTCAAAGATCGGGGCGCTGCTGTACTGGTCTCCCTCTGTAAGGCAATCGGAATCAAAGAATTAGTGGAAGATAGTTCCGGAAATGCCGGTGCAGCCATGGCTGCATACTGCACTGCTTCTGGAATTCGATGCAGAATATATGCACCCGCCTACACACCCGAGGGAAAGTTGCTCCAGATTCGATTGTATGGGGCAGAAGTGGTCAAAGTCCCGGGTACCCGTCAGGACACAAGCGATGCGGTTCAAGAGGCGGCAAAATCTACCTACTATGGAAGTCATCTCTGGAATCCTTTTTTTGTACAGGGCCATATGAGTGCTGCTTTTGAGCTCTGGGAACAGCTTGGAGGAGAAATACCCGATACCGTCATTTTGCCCCTCGGAAGCGGCGGGTATCTGGAAGGGATTTACCGTGGATTTCAAGTGCTTAAACTCTCAGGACTTATAAAAAAGACACCCCGGTTACTTGGAGTTCAGGCTCAAAACTGTCGTCCCTTGCATGAAGCATTCCTCTTAGGGCTTGAGGCCGCTCCTCCCCTTCCTGTGGAGCCTACTGTGGCAGAGGGGATCTCTGTCTCTCGCCCCCCCCGGGGAGCGGCTGTACTTGATGCAGTTCGAAGGAGCGAGGGCAAGATACTTGCTGTTACCGAAGAAGAAATCGTGGACGCTCACAAACTACTCCTTCGAAGAGGTCTGTATGTAGAGCCGACCTCCGCAGTTGTTTTAGCAGCCTGGTTTCAGCTTTCCTTTCCGGAGAGAAAGAACTGTGTGCTGATGCTGACCGGCCATGGACTAAAGGAATCTGATAAAATTGCCCAGATTCATAACCTCTAACTAACCTCTTTGGAACCTTTTAGGTTCATTGACAGATCCCTATCGAATAGAATAGTATTTCTATCAGATTAGTAGCTCAATGAGAGGATCCATCATATGGCAAGAAAAAAATTCCGATTCGAAACCCTGGCGCTTCACGCAGGGCAGATCCCTGACTCTTCTACATTAAGTCGTGCCGTACCTGTGTATCGAACCAGTTCCTACCTATTTAAAAGCACAGAGCATGCGGCAAACCTTTTTGCCATGAAAGAACCGGGGAATGTCTATACTCGGATGACGAATCCTACCCAGGATGTTCTGGAACAGCGAGTTGCTGCACTGGAGGAGGGTGCTGCTGCTCTCGCACTGTCATCTGGGACCTCTGCCATATTCTATGCGATCATTACCCTTGCAAAAGCCGGAGATGAAATCATTTCAAACAACAACCTGTATGGCGGTACCTATACCATGTTCGATTCGATCCTCCCCCAGTTTGGCATTACGGCACATTTCGTGGAAAATAACGATTTTACCGGTCTAACGAAAGCCATCAATTCAAAAACACGAGCAATATTTATTGAAACCATCGGCAACCCCGTTCTGGATGTGGCAGACGTGGCTACCTATGCCCGGATCGCTCATGAAAATAACCTCCCCCTTATTGTAGATTCCACGTTCACTACACCGTATCTCCTCAAGCCCCTTGAGTACGGGGCAGACATTGTGGTGCATTCTTTAACGAAATGGCTCGGGGGGCACGGTACGGCGATCGGCGGGATCGTTGTAGATGGAGGCAAGTTCAATTGGTCTAATCCCAGATTCGATCTTTTCAATGAGCCAGATCCCAACTATCATGGATTACGATGGACTCAGGATCTGGGGGATCTTGCCCCTCTTGCCTATATTTTACGAATGCGAATGGTACCCCTTCGGAATCTGGGGGCGTGCATTTCCCCAGACAATGCATGGATCTTTCTTCAGGGGATCGAAACGCTTCCGTTGCGGATGGAACGGCACTGCGCCAACGCTTTAAAAGTAGCAGAGTTCCTTAGTAAACACAAACAGGTTGCCTGGGTCCGGTACCCGGGGCTCCCAGATGATCCTTCCTATGAGATTGCCCGGAAATACCTCCCTCAGGGGTTTGGAGGAATGGTTGTTTTCGGGCCCAAAGGGGGCTACGATGCAGCCGTTAAACTTATTGATTCTATCGATCTATTTTCACACCTTGCAAACGTAGGGGATGCTAAGAGTCTGATTCTTCATCCTGCTTCCACAAGCCATAGCCAGCTAACCCCTGAACAACAGGTGGCCAGTGGATTAAGTCCCGATCTGGTACGTCTATCCATCGGTCTGGAACATGCCGATGATATTATTGAAGCACTGGATGAAGCGCTAGCAGAAACGGTAAAGTAACAGAGTCCAGGGTGCAGTACGTTTCAATCAGAACGTTAGGCATAGGATTGCAAACATGGGAATCAATACAGCCGGACTAAAAGTGACTTTTTACAACGAAGGCGATGTAATTTTCCGCCAGGGAGATCCGGGAGAGGTGATGTACATTCTTGTTTCCGGAGCCGTAGAACTGCGGATGAAACTAGAAAAGGGGGAGAAACTCCTGAAATGTGTGGAAACTCCTCACGATTTTTTTGGTGAAATGGCTCTGGTTGACGGAAGCCCCCGTTCAGCAACTGCCATTGCAGTAAAACCTACAAAGTTAATTGTGGTGGATGAAGCACAATTCGAGAAGATCGCTACGACCAATGGCAGCTTTGCCTGGAAAATCATTCAGGTACTCTCCCAGCGTATACGGAACTCAAACCTTCAAATTTCCGAGTTGATCGAATTCGGGATTCGAGAGCGGGTACAACGGGGCATGACCGATTATGCCCTCAAATTTGGCGAAAAAATCTATACCGGTGGATTAAAAATCTCCCTTCCCGGAGTTAAAGATTGGCTAAATACACACCTCGGTATATCCCGGGGAGATATCGAATCAGTTCTATTCAAGCTCCTGAAGGACGAAGTTATTTCCTACGCACCTACGAGTATCAAAACCAAAGATTTTGTCGTCCTTCCGGAAGAGTTTATCCGGGCCAATAACCGCAGGTCCTCATAAAGAAGGCATCGAATCGTCTCCATGATGCACGGCATTTCTCAACCAATCCAGGTATCGTTCAGAGCCCCCGCTGATGGTTAAGAAAATCAATTCGGGGATCTCATAGGGATGCAGTTCTTTTAAGAGGTAATTAATCTTCTCCAATCGGGATTCCAGCGTTTTCACCATCAAGAGACATTCCGTATCAAAGTGGACCTGTTCCTGCCACCAATACAGGGTGCTGATGTCCTTTACGATCTGGACGCACGCCGCTGCATGGTTTTCTACCAGAGCCCGGGCAATAGTTTCCGCCGCTTCCGGAGGGGTGGAAATAATTACCAAACCGTAACCTTCATCCATACTGGCACCTCCTGGGTATACTGTAACTCACGTAGATGTATCCTGCAAGAGAAAAAAAGAGGTTCTTGCACCTGTACCGTCATGCAAGAACCTCGCCAAAATCTCCTAGAGTAAAGGAGGAGGAAACCTCTAGGAGCTACCGCATATACTTCACTTTTCTATATAAAAAAACAAGGAACCTAATAGAAAGTAACAATCCGCTTGGTAAATTTCTGAATTTTTAGTATATTTTTTTAAACAAAAACTTACTCTACATTTTTAAGATGGGGAGGCTTTGAATGATCGAAAGAAATTATGCCCTGGATACAGCGGCAGTTCGTGAACGAAGCATTTTACGGAATGTATACCTCTGGATGACCTTTGGTCTGGCCCTTACGGGAATCGTTGCCCTGGGAATAGCTTCTAATCCGAGGTTTGTAATTGCTCTTGTATCCAATCCTTTGCTATTTTTCGGTATTATAATTGCAGAGTTGGTACTTGTTATGTACCTTTCCGGCCGGATCCAAGCTATGAGCCCGGGAGCGGCAACAATAGCTTTCTCTGCATACGCAGCTCTAAACGGGGTTACCTTATCCCTGATCTTTCTTGCCTATACGGGTACGAGTATTGCTTCCGCATTTTTTATCACCGCTGGAACTTTTGGGGCAATGAGCCTCTATGCAGTAACCACGAAACGGGATCTGTCTGGTTTTGGGTACTACCTTACCATGGGATTGATAGGAATTATCATCGCCTCTATCGTAAATATGTTCCTCCGAAGTCCCGGGATGGAATGGATGATTTCTGTAGTAGGAGTTCTTCTTTTTGTAGGATTAACCGCGTACGATACCCAGATTATTAAAACCTGGAACAAAGAGGCTGCGTATACAGCGGATGAATCCCTCTTTATCCGCATATCTATCATAGGTGCTTTAAAACTTTACCTGGATTTTATTAATCTTTTTCTCTTTTTCTTGAGATTTTTCGGGAGGAGAAGAGACTAAAAATAGGGAGAGGATGACCTATGTTCATACGGCTGCAGGACATTCTGCGATCGTATTTAGATTTTGAAGAGGCGTGGGAGGAACTGAACTGGTTCCTCCGCCACTCCGAAGAGGGGAAAGCAGAACCTCTCCGCGGCTGGGAGCAACAGGAGCGTTCGTTCAACCGCTCTCGTTCAAATTTCACCTACGAGCGAATTCGGCGTTCCGTTCCAGACCCTCAGGAAGATCTAAAACAGGACTATAAGAACCTCGAAGTACCTTACAAGAGTGATTTTGAAGACGTTAAGAAAAGCTACAAAGCGTTATTAAGGAAGTATCATCCGGATCATTTTGCTCAAGATAGGGAAAAGTGTAAAAACGCAACAGAAATCACAAAGAAGATAAACGAATCCTTTCACCGGATCAAGGAATTTCACGAGCACGAGGGTTGATCCCGGTTCGAAACGGAACCTTACGCCCTGCTGCATCCCTCTTGTACACCCCAAAATCATTCAACTGCTCTACCAGATGCTTTCTTATCACAGGACCTTCCACACAGAGCCGGATTCCCAGTGGATCACAGGTGCAACTGCCGCAGATTCCCACCCCGCACTTCATGTACCGCTCCATGAGAAACTCATAATCCAGCCCCCCGAGTAAGGGACGCAATGCTGCCATCATAAGTTCCGGCCCTGCTGCATAGGCAAAATCGAACCGTTCTTTCTCCAGCAAGTCCCGTGCAGCATCCACAGCCGTCCTTCCTCCATCCCGGTCCTCCAGAGAAACGATGTACCGAATAGGAAGCTTAAGAAATCGAGAAGAAAAAAGGAGTTCTTCTTCTTTACGGGCTCCGTTTACCAGGGTTACTTCTCCTCCTGCTGATAGGAGTTCCTGGGTAAGAAAGTAGAGGGGAGCTATGCCGGAGCCTCCACCTACGAGAAGGAGTTTCCCCTTCCGCAGGGTAAAAGGATTCCCATACGGTCCACGGATAGAGACTAAATCTCCTCTTTTTTTTTGGCGGAACCGGCGAGTAAAAGGCCCCGCAATTTTTATCGTAAATCCAAGGAGCTTCTCCCCCCTTTCTCCTGCTCGTACCTCGCCCAGGGAAAAAGGTTTCTCGCCCCCCTGGTAATCGGTAAGCATAAAAAACTGACCAGGCCGTACAGGTAGATTGGCTGATAGATATAGGGTGCAGCTAGTAGGCCCTTCATCCTGAACCTCCTGTACAGGAACCGTTATTCTACCCTCCATTCTCAGATCTTCTCCTCGTGGGACAGTCTCGGTATCGCTTCCACCGAACAGTACCCTTCTGCAAAGAGGAATTCCTCCACTCCCTGTCTGATCGCCTGAACGATCTGAATTCCACTCTTCCAGAGAGCCGTCCCTACTCCAATAAGCTGTGCTCCTGCCATCAACAATTCCACCGCATCCAGCCCGGACGAGACTCCCCCCATTCCTATAATAGGTACTTTTACCCGTGCTGCGGAATCGAACACAATCTTTAAGGCAAGCGGTTTTATAGCTGCGCCGGAAATACCCCCATAGATGGGATGTAGAATGGGACGCCGAGCATAGGGGTCAATTAAAAGGCCCGGTCCCAGGGTATTAATCAGGGTAAGACCATCTGCCCCTGCCTGTTCAGATGCGAGAGCAATAGAAGGAACATCCAGGGCATTGGGAGATAATTTAGCAAGAACCGGGACGCGCGAAATCCTCTTTACCGCTTGCACAATTTCTGAGACCAGCTCTCTGGAAGAAGCTAAAGGTATCCCGAATTCATCCATCACATTGGGGCAGGAAAGGTTCAGTTCAACAAACGTTGCTGCGCTATCATTGGTTCTCCGAATCAATTCTACGAAATCTTCTTTACAGACGGCAAAAAGGCTTACCAGTATCGGCTTACCGGTATCCTGTACAAACCGGTTTACCTCTTCGAGACCTTCCTCGATTCCGGGATTACAGAGCCCCAGACTGTTCAAGATGCCTCCTGAATACTCCGCTACTACAGGTCCCTCATGCCCCAACCGCGGCTCGAGGGATAGACTCTTGGTTGTTACCAGTCCATACCCGTTTTCCAGGGCGAACCGTAAGGAACCGGCGCTCATCCCCAGAATACCGGCGGGCAGTACCAGCGGGTTGGCGAGCTCTATTCCCAGAAAGGTTGTTTGTAATGATACCGACATTCCCTGTACTCGACGATAAACTTAAGGCGGAGCATAGGAGGGAGTCGTATCCTTGTCAATAACCAAAAATTAACCACAATTTAATCTAATCGGGATTGCAGGAACAGAAAAAAAGGCTGATAATACCTTTTACTGGTATTAAAACAGTTGCATAATTCTAACAGTAGTGTTAGAATTCATTCAAAAATACACAAAAACATTCAGTTCTGAATGTTTAATTTGGAAGGAGGATCTATGATGAAAAAGATACTTCTGCTTGCCATGGTTCTTGTATTGAGCTGGGGAGCCTATGCTCAAGTTACCGTAGAGTTCTGGCACGCAATGTCGGGCAAAAATGGAGAAATGGTTCAAGCCGTTTGCGACAAGTTCAATACCAGTCAAAAAGACTATAAAGTCGTTCCTGTGTTCAAAGGGTCCTATAGCGACACGATGAATGCAGGGATTGCCGCATTCCGGGCGCGCCAGGCACCGTCTATTATCCAGGTGTATGAGGTGGGAACAGCCACAATGATGGCAGCTAAAGGTGCCATTAAACCCGTGTACCAGTTGATGGCAGAGAACAACGCAAAGTTCGATCCCAAGGTGTACATCCCTACGATTACTTCTTACTACTCTACTTCTGATGGGAAGATGCTTTCCATGCCTTTCAACAGCTCAACGGCTGTTATGTACTATAACAAAGATGCATTTAGAAAAGCCGGCCTGAATCCGGAAAAACCGCCGGTAACCTGGCCTGAGTTCTTTGATGCAGCGCGGAAAATCAAAGCTTCCGGTATGGAAGGAGGATTCACCACGAACTGGATCAGCTGGATACAGCTGGAAAACTTTTCCGCCTGGCATAATGTTCCTTTCGGGACCCGGAGCAATGGGTTTGATGGCCTGGATACAGAACTGGTCTTCAACACCCCCCTCCACGTGCGGCACCTTGAAAACATCTACAAATTATCCAAAGAAGGCGTATTTATTTACGGCGGCAGAGAGAACAAAGCAAATCCTCTCTTCATCTCAGGCCGCGTAGGACTCCATTTCGAATCGATCGGCGGCTACGGAACGATGAAGGCGAACTGTAAGTTCGACTTTGGGGTAGCCAAGTTGCCGTACTACCCGGACGTTCCCGGTGCACCACAGAACTCCATCATTGGAGGAGCCAGCCTCTGGGTATTTAACGGAAAAAGCCCGGCAGAGTATAAAGCAGTTACTGCCTTCTTCACCTTCATTTCTCAGCCAGAAATCCAGGCGTTCTGGCACCAGAATACCGGGTATCTCCCTATTACCACTGCTGCCTACGAATTGACAAAATCCCAGGGCTACTATAAGGACAACCCGGGTCTGGAAGTTGCCATTCAGCAGCTACTGAACAAACCTCCGACGAAAAACAGCATGGGAATCCGCTTTGGAAACTTCAACGTCATCCGGGAAATCGAAGACCAGGTCTGGGAAGACATCCTGGCAGATAAGATTTCCGTAAAGGACGGGCTAGACCGGATGGTACGGGAAGGAAACGCAAAACTCAGAGAATTTGAGAGATTGTATAAATAATCTACCGGAGGAGGGAACTACACCCTCCTCCTTTTTAATCTCCTTCTAGGCTTGAGTACAACACATGTGAGGTATTTTGATGGCTAGACAGTATGAAATTCGGGCAAAAGGATTACCGTACCTTCTGGTGCTGCCCCAGATGGTAATCGTTTTCATTTTTTTCTTCTGGCCTTCTGCCCAAGCAATTCTGCAGTCGTTCTACCTGCAGGATCCCTTTGGTGGAAAGACAATCTTTGTAGGGCTGGAAAACTACATACAATTATTCACGAACCCTGACAGCGAGTACGCGAATTCCTTTATCGTTTCTGTTGCATTTGCTTTATGTGTAACGTTTTTTTCTATGGCTGTTTCTCTATTCCTCGCAGTCCAGGCAAATAAAAAGATCCATTTCACCTCGTTCTATAAAACCATGCTTACCTGGCCTTATGCAGTAGCTACCCTTGTGGCAGGGGTAATCTGGTTGTTCATGTTTAATCCTAATGTAGGCGTAATCGCCTGGGTCCTAAAGCATCGATTCGGAATCCAGTGGGACTATCTTCTAAAATTTGAACACGCCTTTATTCTGCTTACCCTTTCCGCCTCCTGGAAACAGCTGGCGTACAATTTTGTATTTTTTATGGCGGGTCTTCAGAGTGTCCCGGAAACTCTTGTAGAGGCTTCTATTATCGACGGCGCCGGTCCGATGCGGAGATTCTGGCAGATTATTTTTGGACTTCTGGCACCCACCACTTTCTATCTCCTCGTTATGAATCTGGTGTATGGGTTCTTTGAAACCTTCCCTATCGTGCACGGGATTACTGCCGGAGGGCCGGGTAAATCAACTTCGATCCTTGTTTATAAGGTCTGGAAAGACGGTGTAGTAAACCTGGATCTGGGAGGATCTTCGGCACAATCGGTAATACTTATGATCCTCGTGATCGGTCTTACGGTACTCCAGTTCCGCTTTATCGAACGACGTATCACCTACTAGGAGGTTTATTGTGCGCGAGTATTCGAAAGTGCGAAGATTCATGACCCATTTCTACCTCTGGATTGGTATTTCCCTTATTATCTTTCCTATATACTTTATCTTTTCTGCCTCCTCCCACACGAATGCCGAGATTCTTTCCGCCCCCATGCCGTTAAACATTGGTCCGCATCTTCTGGAAAACTACAAAAGAGCCCTGCTTGAAGGTGCAATAAACCTGGGAACTCCGGTTTCCATCATGCTAAAGAATTCTTTAATAATGGCACTGGGAATTGCCATCGGAAAGATTATTATTTCCCTTCTGGCAGCTTTTGCTATTGTTTTCTTTACGTTTCCTCTCAGGAATTTCTGTTTCTGGAGTATCTTTATTACCCTGATGCTCCCGGTAGAAGTCCGAATCATGCCTACCTATAAGGTAATAGCGGACATGGGAATGCTGAACTCTTATGCAGGGCTTATTATGCCCATGATTGTTTCTGCTACCGCTGTCTTTTTGTTTAGACAGTTTTTCCTTTCCGTACCCCGGGAGATCGTGGAAGCGTCCCAGATCGACGGATCGACCCCCATGCAGTTCTTCTCCCGCATCCTCGTGCCCATGAGTCGAACCCCTATTGCAGCTCTCTTTGTAATTCAATTCATCTACGGATGGAACCAGTACCTCTGGCCTCTCCTGATCACGACAAAACAGGAATACTTTACTCTTCTGATCGGAATAAACCGTATGATGACCGGTGCGGACGTAAATATCGAGTGGCAGATAGTTATGGCCACCACGTTATTAGCGCTTATCCCGCCTGTGTTAGTGGTAATATTGATGCAGAAACAGTTTATTGCGGGAATGACGGAAACAGAAAAATAAGAGAAGTAGCCGGGGACTGTAGATTTAGGGGCTCTCTGCCTCTGATTCTACTGGTTCCGGCTCAGTTTCCAGTCCGTATTCCTTCAATTTTCTATGGAGGGTCTTGCGGCCGATTCCCAATACCTCGGCCGTTTTGGATTTGTTCCCCCGGAAGTAGCTCAGGTTGGCCTGAATAATCTCCCGCTCTGCTTCTTCCAGGGGTGTACCGAGGGATATCTTTACATAGTTCTCATCTGCCCCGGATCGAAGAACAGGCGGCAGATCTTCCAGGGTTATGTATTGCCCCTTGCAGAGTACCACGGCACTTTCAATACAGTTCCTGAGCTCCCGCACGTTTCCCGGCCAGGTATAGTTATAAAGGGCAGCCCTTGCCCTGGCATCTATCCCTTCGATCTGCTTGCCGTTTTCCCGGGCAAACTCTTTTAAGAAAGCTGCCACCAGGAGAGGGATATCTTCTTTTCGCTCCCTGAGGGGAGGAATATGGATATTCACCACGTTGAGCCGATAGTATAGATCCTCTCGAAATCTACCCGCTGCGATCTCTGCTTTCAGGTCCCTATTTGTAGCAGAAATGATCCGTACATCTACCTCAATAGTTTCCTCCCCCCCCACTCGTTCAAATTTCTTCTCCTGTAGAAACCGGAGGATCTTTATCTGGACACTCTGGTTTATCTCTCCAATCTCATCCAAAAAAATAGTGCCCATGTGAGCCAGTTCGAACCTTCCCCTTTTTCGAGAAATGGCCCCGGTAAAGGCTCCTTTTTCATGCCCAAACAGCTCGCTTTCCAGGAGGGATTCCGACAGAGCAGCACAATGCACTTTTATAAACGGCTTATCCTTCCGGTTAGAAAGATTGTGGATCGCATCCGCAATCAGTTCCTTCCCTACTCCACTTTCTCCCGTAATCAGCACAGAAGCCTTTGTGGGGGCTACCTGACGAACGACCTCGTAGATCTTCCGCATCTCCTGACTTACCCCGATGATATTGGAGAACCCCCGTTTCTTTTCCAATTCTTCCTGCATCGCCCGGTGCTGCAGAACAAGCTCCCGATTGGATAGGGCTCGTTTTACCAGGAGAGAGAGTCTGTCCAGGTTAATCGGTTTTGTAAGAAAATCGTAGGCGCCGTCCCGCATTGCTTTCACCGCAGTTTCGATCGTCCCATGTCCGGTTAATATGATTACAGGAACCGCAGGCTGCTCTGCGGTAATTCTGTGGAGGAGCTCTTCCCCCGATAATTTAGGCATCTTCAGGTCTGTAATAACCAGATCGATCACTTCTTCTTCAAACAGCTTCCAGGCTGCTTCACCATCCTCCGCCAGAAAGGTCTTATACCCATCCATCTCAAGAGCCTGAGCTAACCCTTCCCGTATGTTCTTCTCATCATCCGCAATTAGAATGTTGAATTTCATTGTTTAGCCCCTTCCAGCACTTCCTGCCTGTAATCGATCAACTGCCGTTCCGGCTGCGGGATAGGGAATTGCAGCGTAATAGTAGTACCTTTGCCAGGTTCTGAATCTACCGCAATTTCTGCCTGATGTTCCTTTATAATTTTATACACAATAGTAAGACCGAGACCAGAACCAAACTCTTTCGTGGTAAAATAGGGTTCAAATACCTTATCCAGGATCTCGGGGGAAATCCCAATTCCCGTATCTGTTACCTGTAACCGGACAAAATCCCCTTTCCTTTCCGTAGAGACGGTCAACACGCCTCCGTTGGGCATAGCCGAGAGAGCATTCTTTACCAGGTTCAGAACCGCTTGTTTGATATATTTTTCATCCAGCATAAGTTTCGGTAAATCTTCTGCCAGTTTCACATTTACCTTTATATCTCCCTGGGCAGCCTCGACCTCTACAAACTTGACAAGATCCAGCAGAATCGCATTTAGATCTTTCAACTCTAAATGAGTGTCCATGGGGCGAACAGCGAAGAGAAAATCCACCACAATCTTATTGAGTCGTTCCACCTCCTCATCCACTACATCAAGATGCTTCATAAGAGTCTTCTTACTCACAGCCCCTTTCCTCTGCAGGGCTTTCTTTATAAGCTGGATATGTATCCCTATAGCGCCCAGAGGATTTTTTATTTCATGCGCCACCCCGGCCGCCAGAGTCGTAAGGGAAGCAAGACTTTCCGCCCTGCGGAGCCGTATTTCCTTTGACCGCTTTTCCGTTACATCCTCAATATGGAAGAGGCTCCCCTGAATTCTGCCGTTTCGCACTAAAGGGAGAATGGAACAGGAAAGGGTACGGATTTCTCCTCCCATCCGAACACAGAACTCCCTATCCCGAACAGTTTCTTGTTTCTCCAGCGTGTGCTGAACAAAATCTGCTATTTCCAGATCGGCAATAACGGACCAAACCTTTCGTTCGTAAACGTCCTGGCCAGAGACAAAGGGCATCAACCGCTCTGCCGCTTTATTGTATAGGACCAGACGATTCTCCGTATCGGTTACGATTATGCCGTCCGTCATAGACTCCAGGACAACCTCCAGCCGTTCATTCTCCTGAGCTAAATCGGAAACAAGTTTGTGGATCTGGAGCCGGTCCAATCTGTCTATTTTTTCCAGTGCTTTCTCAATAAACTTACGCATGAGCCCTCCGGATTCGGACAAAAAGCCGTTCTGCCATCAGAACAGGATGTACATTCAGTACTTCCACCGATTCTGCTGTTTTTCGGACCAAAGACATCCACTCCTCCAGAGCGGTAAGAGGAGGAGGGCTCCCTCCCCCAGCCCATGCCTCGCCTCTAAGC
>JAGODW010000360.1 GCA_017998025.1 Spirochaetales bacterium | reverse complement strand
CTATCAGGACTTCCGGTTTGCATCGGGCAAAAATACCGTTCCCCAGTACGCCTGGTATTAAGGAAAGGTCAACCTCCATTTTCCGCGGATCAAAGGGGGATTTAAACGTAAGATCCAGGAGGATGTTCCCATTATCCGTAATTACAGGCCCCATTTTTTTTACCGCGAGCCGAACTTCCGGCTGTGCACCAAGCTGAGTAAACGCTTTTTCAGCAGGAACCCGGGCCAATCGTAATACTTCTGTAGGAATCGGGAACGTAATACCCAGATGCGATACAAGCTTTTTTGAATCCACCACCACGATGAACCGCTTTGAAGCGTAAGCGACAATTTTTTCTATAAGAAGCGCTCCACCCCCGCCTTTTGTAAGGCAAAGGTCCGAATCTACTTCATCGGCACCATCAACAGTTATATCCAGTTCTCCAGCGATTTCCGGATCGTTCAAGGATCGAAGCGGAATCCCTAACTGCTGACATTCGAGTTCTGTCTGAGAACTGGTAGGAACGGCCAGAATATCCCTGAGTTTACCCTGTCTCATTAGCTCACCTACCCGGCGGGCGCACCAGATCGCTGTGGTACCGGTACCGAGTCCGATCTTCATCCCGCTTTTTATATACTCATCCGCTGCAGCAAACCCAACTTCCTTCTTTATTGCAATTGCATCCATAATGGATGGATAGTACTATTGAAAGACTCAATAGTTCAAGGTTTTTTTCGATTCAGTTTGAAAGGGTCTGCATTCCAGTATATACTTATCACTGCAGCGGAGGACAAACATGGATACACAGGAAAAGATTTTGCACATCGGTTATGCGGCCCTGTCGGCCCCTGTTTTAGTAGCACTCTGTTGGATGGCATCTGGCCGTCTATTTCCTCCTATCCCTCCGGGCCAGGGGCAGCCGGATCTTATTCCCGTCAATTTAACGGTTGAAGAAGTGGTCGAGAAAACCCGGCTTGAGTTTACTCCCTATACAGTAGAGAAAGGGGATACAATATCGGGTATTGCAGAGAGGTACAATATTACCCAGGATTCTATCATCAGTTGCAATGGAATCCAGAAAGCGAGAAGCCTTCAGATTGGTACCGTGCTTCAGATCCCCAGTATGAATGGTCTTATGCATGAGGTAAAAGAAGGAGAAACTCTGGAAAAAATATCTGAAAAGTACGGTATAGCCCGTGAATTAATAGAAGAGGTAAATGAAATCACAGATCAACGGATTCTGGCAGGATCGAAGCTCTTTATCCCTGAAGCACGACTACCCGCTATTGAGTTGCGGCAGGTATGGGGTGAACTGTTCCGGTATCCTGTCCGCGGCTGGATTTCCTCCCCTTACGGGTATCGGACAGATCCGATTAAGGGAATCCGGCGGTTCCATAACGGAATCGACATTGCCAGCGCAGAAGGAACTCCAGTGCGGGCTGCTATGGAGGGCCGGGTTATAGATACAGGATACAATGATAGTGCGGGGAACTATATCTTGATCCAGCATGTAGGCGGGTATACATCCTTTTATGCTCATTTGCGGACAATTCTGATAACGCCTAGAGCGTATGTTCGAGAAGGACAAAAAATTGGAGAGGTCGGGAGTACGGGATATTCCACGGGCTCTCATTTACACTTTTCCGTATTTCGCTGGGGACGTTCGGTGAATCCATCTCTACTGCTATATTAACCCGTTAGAGAGATTCCCGCTTATAGGTAACCGTGTACTCCAGGGGAGTAGTGAATATCCGAAGCAGAGGGATGGTAAACCGTGCTTCCCGGGGGCCTGCTTGTGTTCCACCGGCAATATGCAAAATGGGGCCGGGAGTTTTTAGTACCAGATGGATCGAAGCATCCTCAAGTACCCGGGGAAGATTGTCATCACCCGCGTACTCTTCCAGTGCCCATGCGAGCTGCTTTTTATACTCCGCCTCGGTAAGACGTTTTCCCGGGGAGGGGAGGAGCATTCGGTAGAGGGCTGACTGACTTTCCGGTGTAAGAGAAAGAAGGGCATCGATCGTGTCCTGGTTTATTCGTATCTTCACGGTTTCTTGCTGTCCGGTTTGTTCCAGCGTAATAGCATTCTCTATCTCATGTCCCTGGCTTGAAAGAAGGGTTCGGATATCCTGGAACGAGAACTCCGCTTCCAACCGTTCCGGCACCGGATTCCGGGCTCTTTGAAGGGTAAGATTCGGTTCTTTTGCGAGCCGCTGATAGAGGCTTTCCAGGTCGAATACTTTAGGATTTTTCGGATCAAACGTGGGGATAAACCCAGCTGCAAAATCAGAATAGTACCGCATAAGAATCGGATGAAGATCGATACGGAGCGAGGCTGTACCGGATCCATTTTTATCCAGTATCACAGTAGTTTGCGCCGTACAGTGGATAAAAAGGAGCAACGTTCCTATACCGAGTAAACCGCGGGTAAGTATCTGTAGTGTTTGTTTCATGGATTCTTCTTTCCTTCTAGCTGGAGTGTATCGTAGATTCCTATATATTTCTGGAGCGTTTGTTCCCATCGGGTTGCTTCTTCGGTCTTTCCCCGTTTTTTGCATCCCGCCAGATGGATACGGCATTTTCGTATCAATTCTTTTACTGCTTCGAGCTTCCTCCCGGGATACTCCTCAAAAAATCCATTTTCAACAAGGTCTTTTAAGGCGGTTAGTCGGAAGGGTTCAATGTACCCATAGGCTTCTGAAAGCTGATCTCCCCACCCCGCCCGTTTTATGGTTAGAGGTTCGGGAATATATAGAACGGGTTCTGTTGTAGTAATGCGAATCCAGAATTCATAATCCTCTGCAATCTCTAGATCCTCCCGGAATCCTCCTGTTTCCACCCACAAGCTTCGTGACAGTACCACGGTAGAAGGCCCCAGGA
>JAGODW010000359.1 GCA_017998025.1 Spirochaetales bacterium | reverse complement strand
GGATTGGAAAACTGAAATACCCCTCTCCCAGGTACAGAAAATAAATTCGCTGTAAACCCTGTTCCAAGCAGAGTATCGGAAAGGAGAACTACAAAAGACAACAGGGTAAAGTTTAAAGTAACCGGGGCATTGTACCGAATACGCATGAACCTACAGTATAGTGAGATTTCCTTGAGGTGTAAATAATGGCAGATACATTCACCGTTGACACAGAATAGACACTGAAATAGTATCCAAAAGATTAGGGGGAACGAATGGGTAAAACTAACAGAAACATCTCAGTTGCTATCGTAGGATGCGGTACCGTAGGGGGAGCCACGGCCGTCCTCCTTACCCGGGATCAGGAATTGATCCGTCAGCGAAGCGGTGTTTCCCTTGTTTTAAAGTACATTGTAGATAAGGATTTTAGCCGTGCCCGCTCCCTTGGTTTGGACTCAAACCTTTTTGAGAAGGATTTAGAACGTGTACTGGCGGATGAAGAGGTAAAGATTGTAGCAGAACTCGTGGGAGGAACCACTATTGCAAAAGATATTACCCTCCGTGCCCTGGAGGCAGGAAAACACGTAGTTACCGCCAATAAAGCCCTTCTGGCCCATGCAGGACCGGAACTACTTAAAAAAGCCCGGGAAAAGGGAGTTACCTTAAGTTTTGAAGCAAGCTGCGGCGGAGGAATCCCCATTATCCGTGCTCTCTATGACGGGCTTATCGCAAACCGAATCGATGCACTCTATGGAATTGTCAATGGAACCTGTAACTATATCCTGACTCAGATGACCCAAAGGAATATCAGTTATAGCCAGGCGTTGAAGGAAGCTCAGGAAACCGGACTGGCAGAAGCGAATCCTTTCCTGGATGTTTCCGGGATGGATTCTGCTCATAAGCTCACGATCCTTGCATCCCTTGCCTTTGGGCAGTGGTTGGATCTGGATGCCATACCCGTAACTGGGATTGATACGCTTAAAACTCTAGATATTCAATACGGAAGTGAACTGGGCTATATCATTAAACTGCTTGCGGTAGCAACGCGGCTCAACGGAAAAATCTGCCTACGGGTACGACCTGCGTTCATCTCCAGGCAACACCCTTTGGCCTGGGTTTCCGGACCGTTCAACGCTATTAGCGTGTATGGGCATGTAACCGGACATACGATGTACTATGGTAGGGGAGCCGGAGGCTCTCCCACTTCCTCAGCCGTAGCTGCAGACATGGTTAGCGCTGCGATAGGAACCCAGCAAACTTTTTTCGATACTCTGGGATTATGGGCAGATCGGACTCCCAGAGCTCAACAGGCATCTACCGACGAACTGGTATCCCGGTTCTACCTACGCTTCATGATTACCGATACGGTAGGTGTCCTGGCAAAGATAGCAGCAGTCCTGGGTGAGAACTACATCAGTATTGCTTCTGTCCTCCAGAAAGAAATGCCAGAGAACAGAGAGAACCTCTCTATTGCCCCGGTGGTTATTATTACCCATAAAGCAAAAGAAAAGAATATTCGTAAGGCGCTGGAGGGTATCCGGCACCTGGATGTGGTACGGGAAGAACCTGTATGCATCCATATTATGGATGAACACGAAGAATCGCTGTAAGGTTATTGGGAGGAAGCCTAGATATCCATGGATACACAGAATAAAGATCGCCCGGAGACAACAAAAATAACGTCCCGGCAGGGGTTAGACCCAGAATCCATCGCCTGGGGATTTGCAGAACACCTGAAGTATACCCTGGGGGTAGATAGGTACACGGCAACCCAGCATGACCGGTTTATGAGCCTTGCCTTTGCCGTTCGGGACCGTTTGATTCACCAATGGATCCGCACCCAGCAGACGCATCACACAAAAAACGTAAAACGGATGTACTACCTTTCTCTCGAATGGCTTACCGGCCGTTCCTTAGGAATGAATGTAATTAATCTGGGAATGGAGGATGCGGTAAGAACCGCGCTGGAAGATTTAGGCTATCGCTGGGAAGTGCTTCAGGAAGAAGAGGTAGATGCAGGCCTGGGGAACGGAGGCCTGGGACGGCTTGCCGCTTGCTTTATGGATTCTTTAGCCACCCAGGAAATTCCCGCGTTCGGATACGGTCTCAGGTACGATTACGGTATTTTTCGGCAGGAAATTGAAAATGGGTGGCAGGTGGAACATCCGGATGACTGGCTCCGCGGAGGAAATCCGTGGGAGATCAAACGTCCCGATCTCTGTGTACCGGTAAATTATGGAGGCCGGGTAGAAAAACTAATGGAGAACGGGCGGATCGTTTCCCACTGGGTAAATACCGAGATTGTATATGGAATCGCCTACGATCTGCCTATCGTTGGATACGGAGGAAAAACAGTGAACACCCTCCGGGCATGGGCAGCCCGGGCTCCACAAGAATTCGACTACAAAGATTTCGATGCAGGGCAATACGTAGAAGCAGTGAGCGAAAAAGTGAGCGCAGAAAATCTTACCAAGGTTCTCTATCCGAATGATAAGCTGTACCTGGGAAAAGAACTCCGCCTAAAACAGCAGTACTTTTTTGTAGCTTGTTCCCTCTGGGACATTATCCGCCGATTTAAAAACTCCAGAAATTCGTGGAAAGATTTTCCAAAGTATACGGCAATCCAACTGAATGACACTCATCCTTCTATGGCCATTCCCGAGCTGATGCGGATCCTGCTGGACCAGGAGGGTTTGGACTGGAAAACCGCATGGAATATAACAGTAAAATCCTTCGGCTATACCAACCATACGTTAATGCCTGAAGCATTGGAGAAATGGCCGGTACCGATGTTTGAGAAATTGTTTCCCCGGCACCTCGAAATTATCTATGAGATCAACAACCAGTTTTTGAAGGAAGCGAATATTCGCTTCCGGGGAAATC
>JAGODW010000358.1 GCA_017998025.1 Spirochaetales bacterium | reverse complement strand
GTCCTGGCGAAGTTCGTACCCTTCTCCATCATCTCCTATCCATCCGATAGCTGTGAGGGATCCCGTCTCCAGTGCGGCAAGATTGTTCATGACGGTTCCCGCAGCTCCCGGGCTATGCCGTACCTGTACAACCTGGTGGGCAGGGAGTCCTGTCTCAAGGGAGATTTCAGCAAGGGAAGGATCGACTTCAAAATATTTATCGAGAAAGTAATCACCCAGTACGGCAATATGTAAAGATTTAAATTTTTTTACCAGCGTATCGAGCCGTTCCTCATCAAACCCTGCAAGTTCAGGAATCATGCTGTCTATCCCAGATATATTCTACCAGAGTATGAGAATCCGTATAATCGGGAATCACGATATCCGCACCAGCGCCGATCAGTCGTTCCCGTTTCCAGGGATCCGGCTTGCCCGACCTTCCCGCCTCATCGCTTGCAACCGCCACAGCAATTCCTCCTACGGCCTTACAGTCACTGATCTCCACATAGCCATCTCCGAATGCGATGAGCCGATTTCCTTGTATCTGGTTTTCGGTCAGGATGCGTTGAATCACCATTTCCTTGGAGAAGGTGCGATAGTCCGGCTGAGCACCATAGATCCTTCCTTTAGCAAATTCATCCAGGCCCAGAAGAGCCGCTTCTTCCAGAACGTAATTCTCATCGGTTCCAGAAGCAATGTAGATTGCCACATCCCGATCCTGAAGCAGTTTAAGGATTTCCAGGGAACCCGGAACAAGGAATTCTTCCCGTGAAAGACTCCCATGGGCAAGACCGATCCGTCGGGACGCAATCCGGGACATCAGCCTCTCAAGGTATTCGGCTTTATACTCTTCCGGAGACCGGGGTATACCGCGCCGGGAACGGATTTCCTCAGCCAGACGGATCGTCTGGTAGATAGTCTGTTTTCCTGTTAATTCCGTAACGAAATTTTTAACAAGAGTCTGGATGTCTTCCTCTGTTTCGTCCTCCCGTGCATAGGGAATGAGCTGTTCTACAAATAGAGGAACCATCACATCCATCCAGCCTTCCCGTATCAGGCTTAAGGTTCCATCAAAGTCAAACAGTGCGTGGCAGGGACTACCATCGTACCGAATCTCGCGGATGATCTCTATCGAGGTGTTTGCCAGAAATCGAGTCTGTTTGGGTAGTGGGTAGGTTGTGGCATAATCTCGTTCAGGCATGGGGCAAATATTCTCCAAGTACCGCATAGGAAAGATGATCGAGGACCATGTGGAGGTCTTCCGTCACCTGCATATCGTGGATCGGTATGTGGACACTGTATTGTGCCATTTTCCGGAGAGCGCCTCCATCAAATCCGGTGATTCCCACTGTTAGGGCTCCCTGTTTGTTTGCATATTCTATTGCCTTCAATACATTTCGTGAGTTTCCCGAACCCGATATCCCGATCACCACTTCGCCCCGCACAAGAAAGTTCCGCAGCGGCTCTACAAAAACATCCTCATATCCTACATCATTGGCATAGGCGGTTAATGTCGGAAGATTATCATTCAGGCAGATAAATCGAAATCGCTTTTCTTTGCCATACGATAGTCCCTTATTGAAATCAACGGCAAAATGGGAAGCCGTTGCAGCCGATCCGCCATTCCCCATGATATAGATATTCTTTTCTGATTCAAGAGCATCGAGGAGTATGTTTAAGAAGCGGGAGATCTCTTCTCTCGAAATCAGGTCGATGGTTGATTTCAGTAGAGTTAGATAGGCTTCAGCGGACTTTGAAAAATCTTTTATCATGCTGCACCTCTTTACGACTTATAGGGAAATAGTACTAAAGATGCAGCACCGATAAGGGCTGCATCATATCCAAGGGAACTGGGGAGGATCCGCAGGGTTCGATCCTTCGCGGCAAGAACGAGATTCTGCAATGCCGGATGGATCAGGGGCTCAATAAGATCAAAGGACTTTGCAACGCCTCCGCCGAGGAACACGGCATCAGGATCCAGGATGTTAAAGATCGCACCCAATCCTCGTGCTAACATCTCGCTTACATCCCCTACGACAGCCTGGCATAACGCATCCCCCTTCCGTGCTCCCTCTGCTATCCTGCGGGCATCGATTTCTTCGGGGGGGATCGTACTCAATACGCTTTTCCCTTGAAACTCTTCCTGCTCTAGGAGGCGGAGCGCTTTTCGTCTCCAGGCGGGGCCTGCCGCCTCAGCCTCCAGACACCCCTTATTTCCGCACCCGCAGAGAAACCCCTCCGGCTGTACCACGAGGTGCCCGATTTCTCCGGCCATTCGGCCGCCTGCGAATCGTCCTTCTGACAGAAATGCCCCTCCAATGCCTGTACTGATCGTCATCCAGAAGAAAGACCGTAGATGGGTTCCGGCTCCAAAATGATACTCAGCCCAGGCGCAGGCCCGTACATCGTTTTCAACGACTACCGGCATTCCCAGCTTTTCCTGTATCATCGCTGTAAAGGGGACATCGACCCATCCTGAAGAAGGAGAGCGTATAAGAGTTCCATTTTCGGGATCGACAATACCTGGAAGAGCCAGTCCTATATTCCCCTCCGTATATTCGGAGGACAAAACTTCTGCGGATAACTCTGCTATACAAGAAACAACCTGTTCAGCATCCCCCCGGGGTGTAGGAGCCATTTTCCGGGAGATCACCTTTCCGGACGAATCTACAACACCCACTGCAATCTTGGTTCCCCCTAGATCGATCGAAAGGACTTTTTTCATGGTAAGGGTTTCGTTATTTATTGCACCATGCCTCAATTTTCCCCGCCCGGGTTCCCTTCAAGCCCGATTTCTTTTGCGACGGTACGCATACCCAGGATTGTTTCGGTGATCAGATCATTTAATTCCATCCCGAGCATTTTTGCACCCTTCTCAATAAGGGAGCGGT
>JAGODW010000357.1 GCA_017998025.1 Spirochaetales bacterium | reverse complement strand
CTTCATGGATTGCCCGTGCAATAATTTCTTTTCCGGTTCCTGTCTCTCCGGTAATTAGAACGGTGGAATCGGTGGGGCCGATCTGTACTATTTTTTTCCGGATATCCTCAATGGCTGGATGCTCTCCTAGTAACCGGTACACTTTCTGTTCTGTACGGCTTGCAGCTTCCAGTACCTGTTTCCGTTTCTCCTCTTCTACGAGCGTCCTTAGTTTCTGGAGGAGCAGATCCGTATCGAGGGGTTTTTCTAAAAAATCCCTGGCTCCCTTTTTTAATGCACGTACGGCATCCGGGATTTCCCCATGGGCAGAAATCATTACTACAGGAACCGGTATCCCCTCTGCTCTAATCCATTCCAGCACTTCCTGCCCGGAAAGGCCCGGCATTTTTAAATCGAGTAGTACGGCATCGAATCGTTCTTCCTTCAGGGTGTCCCGGGCAGCCTCCCCGTTCTCCACTGCCACCGCCTCCATTCCTTCAAGTTCTAAAAGACGCCGAAGCGACTCCCGTATGTTTTTTTCATCATCTGCAATTAGAATCCGCATCTATTACCTCCGGTAGACGTACTCGCGCAATCGTACCTCCCCCCTCACCCGGCACCAGCTCCAGCGTTCCTCCTGCTGCTTCTACGAATCGTCTTGCGATAGATAATCCAATCCCAAACCCCTTTGTTTTTGTTGTATAGAAGGGATCAAAGAGTCGGTTGATATCTTTCTGCTCCAGCCCTTCACCCATGTCCCGAATTTCTATGGTTACCCAGCCACGCTGCCGGGTGACCTTTACACGGACAGGCTCCAGGGATTTCTGATCCTTACTCTGGAGGCTCTCTTCGGCATTCCTGAGCAGATTCTCAAACACAGATCGAAAATGATCCGGATCCATCCGAATCTGGGAGAGAGGGACTTCTGTGCTTACTTCCAGGATAGCCGTTGGAAACGTTCTGTCGATGATTCGACGAATCTCCGTTTCAACCCGGAGAGGAGAGGGTTCCCCTGTCGGTTCCCGGAGAAAGTCCCCTATCCGGTTTACCATACGACGCAGTCTATTTACCTCTTCATGGATCACCTGTATCTCATCCTGAGTTTTTTCAGGGCAGAGACGTGATAGAATGTCGGCCTGAAGAGCGATGGCACCCAGAGGATTTTTTATCTCATGAGCCAGCGCACGCGCCGCAGAACCTAAAACAACCAGCTCCTCCTGTTCTCTCAATTTGTTCTGATACTCCCGGTTCCGCACCACCAATCTTCGTACCACCAGAAGCGCTCCTAAAATCAATAGTTCCCCTACTCCAAATAATCCAAAAAAAGCCGATCTCCGCATCCAGTATTCGGAATTGCTCAGCTCCAGGTACAGGTAGTGTGTGGGAGACTCATTTTTTGGAGGCCGTATTTTTCGAAAATCCATAAAGGGTTGAAGGACAATTAAACTCTTCCGTTTAGCGTTAAACAGGTAGTGCCGGGAAGGAAACTCTTCCTTTATACCCTGCAAAGTTCCTGGATCAAAGGTTATCGGTGCGGTTCCAAATGATAGAACGGGATTCCCATCAGCCTCAAAGAGGGCTGCTCCCATTACTCGATTCCGGAGTGTCTCATCCGCCAGAACAAACTCCTGGAGTACCTTTACATCCTCCAGGAAAAACGGAGGTGGTGGCTCTTCATGTTCTTCCCTGGGCGGTTTGCGCTCCCTATCCCGGAGGGTTCTCACAGAGACCAGCAGATAATTCAGGAACCGTTCTCCTTCATTTTGCGCTGCAAGGTTCATTCCATGCAACTGTCCTTGAAGAATTACCCATCCTATAAGTATAGAGAGAATTACAGCCACTCCTGTAACAATCCAGGAAGTGGCGCTTAATCTTCTTTTAATATTTCTATGCTTGCGTGGATAAGAATTCTTTGAACTTTCCATCATCCTCAAATCCTAGCAGGTACTTCAATCCAAAACAATACTTGTAGAGAGAATATCGGGCAGATAAGAGCTGGTATCTGGCATCGGATAGAAGACTTTCCGCTTCCGAAACATCCAGCAGAGTCGCCTTGGATAATCTATATTTCTCATACACCTGCCGATAATTCTCTTCTGCGTACAACAAGGAGGATTCCGCCGAATTCCTCTGTTCCGTTGCAGAGATAATCCCAAATACATACTCCTCAATACCAGCCTCTACTTTTCTCTGTTGTTCATTCAATTGGGCACCGAGTACGATCCGCTCATTCTCTGCTTTTCCTATCGAAGCTTTTTTATCCTGATATGGGAAAAGGGGAACGGAAATGGAAACCGACAGCTTTCCTGAGTCTGTATATTCGGCCATATCCTCTAACGGGCTTGAGAAGGAATGGCTCCAGGAAAAGGATAGGGTCGGATACAGGGATGCTTTCTGTTTCTGGACTGTTGTATCCTGCATATACAGAGCTACTTCCAGGGAGCGTAAATCGGGATTCACCTCCCGGGCATAGGAACTTATTCCCTGGATCCATTGAAGGAGTTGTTCATCACCAACAGGTTCCGATAGGCCCGATTCCTTCTCTCCCTCAAGGAAAAAACTATCTACCGGTTTCACCTCAATATTTCCCTTTCTGCCAATAGCAGTGGCAAGCGTATTCTTGCTTACTTTTAAGTCGTACTCACTCTGGAGGAAAGCTGCCCGCTTTGTACGATACTTGGATTCGACCTGAAGGTAGGAAACACGATCCGTTGTCCCCAGTTCGTACTGTGCCTTTGTTGTTTCAAGCTGCAAACGGGCTGCTTCAAGCTCCTGGCTGGCTACTTCCCGTTTATCACTCTTTTCAAGTACATCCAGATAGAGCCCGTCCACAGTTTCAAGTACCTGGTTTCGCACAGAAAATAGATCCACCTTCGCCTTTGTTATTGCGAGGGA
>JAGODW010000356.1 GCA_017998025.1 Spirochaetales bacterium | reverse complement strand
AAACAAAGCAGGATACAGTAAAGAATAAGCTGTTCTGCTGTCATCCGGGTAGAGAGGGGTTCGAGCACAATGGGTTTTGCTCCCTGCTGATATAGAAGATTCCCCAGGCTGTCACTCTTAGCTCGCTTAAGCATATTCTTATACCATGCCTGGTCGTATTTTGCGAGAGTCTCATTCCAGTACACTAAATTCCCCTCTTTTTCCTGAAATCGTGGATACAAAAGCGTTTCATCTGAGGACGGGAAATCATACGAAGCTCCAAATAAGAACCCTTCCTGAAATTTAACATGTACCAGATAGTCTGCCAGATTTGGAATAGGATCTTTCCGATGGAGCATCCACAAGTCTCGAAGGTCTGTTCTTGTTAAAACGGATCCGCTCCAAGATGTATGAGGAACCGGGATCGTTGTTTGAATCTGTGAAGGAATCAAAAGATCGAAAAGGGGTGCTATTGCCAGAATCAATGCTCCTGAAAACAGGATGAGCCCCTGCTTTGAACCTTTCCAATGCAACGGTAGAATAGGAAGGGGGATAAACACCCTATGAAGTCTCGCTTTTACCTGCAGGGTTCGGTACAGTATTAAAACAGTCGTTACACCTATCGTTCCTATCGATCCGTAGAAAAGAAGGATCAGTAGTTCTTTTCCATTCCCTATTATAGCAAGAATTGCTATGAGAAGCAGATAGATAAATCCAAGTGGGAACAGGGCGTTTCTCGTTCGAGCTGATTTTCCATACTGAAGAAACTGTTCAAATTCAGCTATATAGCCTTCAAGGTATTCTGCACTTGCAGGGTAAATCAAAAGAGAAACACAAAATCCCAATAGATTTCCCTGGAGGACAGGCAAGACCCACGGAATTGCAAGTAGACCTCGTTCCAATCGCCGATTTTTTCTAGGAAGAACCGTACTACCTACAAAAGCGGCAAACAGGATAAACAACCCGATAGCCTTTCGCGGCTCCCAATCCAGAAAAACCCACTCTTGCCCGGGTAGATGCTTAGCGATTCGAAGATAAAAGAGAAACGGATGCCACCGTACCGGGAAAAACAGTAACTGTTCTTCTCCGGAGCTGCTCTCGAACAATCGGGGAACCTTCTCTAAAAACTCATCGAATCGCGGGTCCTCTGGCTGCAACCGCACTTCGACTTTTTCTACAGTTACCCGCTGCAATTCAGAGAAATCGCTAAAAAACACCCCGGCATTGACAGAACATACAATATCTTTAAATCCCGCTGATTGGAGTTCTGAGAGTATGTTCTTGATATCACTCTCTTTATGCAATAGAACCAGATAGTAACCGTTCCATCGACTACCTATAGAAAGGAAAACTCCGCCTACCAGGATGCAGAGTGTAAAGATAAAAGCAAGGGAAAAAGACAATAGGCTGTGTTCCCGGATCCAGGACTGAAAGATTCCCTTCCTGTTTTTTAACATTCTTCTCTCTTCCTACAAGCTGCATATACCCAGAGCTATGAAAAAACCTAGCAGGACACCCACGGAAACCTCTATTGGGGTATGTCCATGCACCTCTTTCACGGGCTTCAACGATATAGTATATCGTTGCATCAGTTCAACCCTAAGCGTATTTAGCATCTGAGCCTGGGTTCCCGTAGATCTCCGAACACCTAGAGCGTCCCGAATCGTTAAGATACCGTAAAAGAATACCGTTGCGAATAAAGCTGAGTCTATACCTTCTGTAATTCCAATGGAAGTAGCAAGGGCTGTTACCAGGGAGGAATGGCTGGAAGGCATGCCGCCCGTTTTCCAGAATAGACTTGTAAGAATTTCCGGAGCCGTATGAAGCCGATTTCTGCATATCTCGATAAGGGTCTTGATGAATTGTGCCGAGAACCAGGCGGAAAAAGTAGAGAGAAACACGGGGTTTTCTGCAAGACCAGAAAGAGCTTGGGTAAACGTACCAGGCATGGTGCCGTAAGTTTCACCGCTGAAACTCCGTTTGTCAAGTCACCGGAGTTCCTAATTTGCTTGGTTCTTGTCATTCTTGACAGAGCCTTTCATGAAATCTACCTTTTACCATGGAATGAATAAAAACGGAGGCTTTGATTCCTATACTGCTGGGATCAACGATCAGGATAAACGGATAGATGCTGTGCTACGAAGGCTCCTCCCTGGCCAATCCTTAGGCTCGATCTACCGGTTAATTCGGAAAGGGGATGTCAGAGTAAACAATAAGGCCGTAGGTCCGAGAAACCGATTAAAAGCCGGGGATACCCTCACGATCCGGAAACGTATTGAAGATTCGAATTTAACGATCAGCCCACGCCCTCCTTCCCCTTCCCTCCCTATCCTTTCTATTCTCTGGGAGAGTGATGATTTTCTAATCGTGAACAAGCCTAGAGGCGTTTTGGTTCATGGAAAAACCTCCCTTACCGAACAGGTACTGCAGTATCTAGAGGGGAAATTACCCCCTTCCCTTTCCTTCACCCCCGGGCCTTTACACCGGCTGGATAGGAACACTTCGGGTATCCTGGTATTCGGGAAAAGTCTTGCAGGAGCTCGCCGATTCTCACGGGCACTAGTAGAACAAACCGTACAAAAAACATACCTCGCCCTGGTAACCGGCGTTCTATCCGCCTCCTGCACATGGAAGGATGCCCTGGTCCGGGATACTCGAAAACACAAAACTCAAGAAACTCTCGTCTCTTCTACGGGAAAAGGGAAGCAAGCGGTTACGGTTGTATACCCGATTGCCGTTAATACCTCATTCCTTAACGGACTAACCCTCTGTGCCATACAGATCCATACGGGAAGAACCCATCAAATACGGGCGCAAGCTTCCTCCCATGGGCATCCTTTGCTGGGGGATACAAAGTACAAATCCCTCCCCTGGAAAAGGGGATATTTTCTCCATGCCTGGAAAC
>JAGODW010000355.1 GCA_017998025.1 Spirochaetales bacterium | reverse complement strand
TGATCGATGCAGCAAAAATTGATGGTGCAAAGGATTTTCGTATCTACGCTCAAATCATCCTTCCGCTGACAAAACCAGCGCTGGCAGTACTTACCATTTTTTCAATTATGTGGCGGTGGAACGATTTTCTCTGGCCCCTCATTGTAATCAACCAGGAAAAATACTTTACCCTTCAACTTGCATTGGCCCGGTTTCAGGGAGAACTGGTTACCGACTGGCATTATGTTCTGGCTATGACAGTAATGTCTGTTCTACCTATAACAGCTGTTTTTGCCTTTCTACAGCGCTATCTGGTACAGGGCATTGCTTCCACAGGATTGAAAGGATAGTGTATGTACGCTTCTCGTTGGCTTGTTTTAGGTCCGATTTGTACGGAATTGAAGGACATTACGGCTGTAATCGATCCAGAAAGGGCTCCTTTTGGAAAGTATGGAAGGGGATGGATAGCGAATGCCCCCCTCTCTCTCCATTTGAAACAGAGAGTTTTTGACCGGCTGGGGGAGCAGTATAGAATCCCTGAATCGGTAGAGGAAGAATTATTTCGAATAATCCCGTCTCCTGATTACAAACCGAACAGGCTGCACTGCGCATGGAAATATAGAGAGGTGGAGAACGATTGGGGGGTGGATGTATCGGATTTTTTCTTTGTACCAACATTTATGGAAGCATATGGCTTTCTGGAGATCGATTCGGGTGCCGATGCTCAAATAGAAGCTGAGTTAATTGTCCTGGGCCCTGCAACGGTATGGATTCGGGAAAAGAAGATTCTCGAAACCCAGGGGCCTTTTGGATATGTGGAACCCTACCGGGTGCCGTTACGGTTGGAATTGAAAAGAGGATTGAATCCCCTTTTTATCCGCTGTGCCATGGTAGGATGGCGAGAAACCCGCATCGTAATCGGCCTTCGACTTCTTGAGGAAATAGCTGATATACGGTGGAGCATCCCCACAGGATCCTGTTCTCCGATCGAATGGGAAGACACCGTTCAGGCATTATCTTCCTTACAAATTCGGAGGTTTTCCTTCCCAGAAGGGAAGGTAGAGATACGGGGAGAGATAACTGAGAATCTGGATGTTGAAGCTGCTATTGTTTTTCAAAAAGAGGTAGCGACGGAAAATGAAAGAAAAAAAGCAGAACAGAAAGTGAAAGGTTCCCTCCAACCGAAACAGAATAGAGCCTGGGATTGGATCCCAACTGCTGAGTATTACGAAAAAAGAAAGGAGTATCCGCGATATAGCCCGTTGACTATTTGTTTTAAGAAAAAAAAAGTAGACACTATACAGATAGAAAGAGAAGTGTTCCTTCCGGATCCGGATTACCGTTTTACATCCTATGGGGAATATGAGGAAAGAAAGAAAGAGGCATTGGAAGTAATCTCCCTCCAGCGGTTTGATCTGATGGGAGCTTTGGCCCGGATAGAACGAGGGGAAACGCAGGGAATTGGGGATCCGGCTCTTTCTGTTTCTCTTGATTTTTTAAGAAAACGAAAGGACTGTGCTGATTTTCATGCCCTTGCGTTGGTTGTTGCGCTCTATAAATTCGGTACCCGAAGAAAAATAGCCCCTAACGAAGTAGAAGCGATACAGGACACTCTCCTTTCTTTTAAGTATTGGAACGATGAACCCGGGGTGGATGCTATGTGCTGGTTTACCGAGAACCACCAGATCATTTTTCATACGGCAGCCTACCTTGCAGCTATCCTCTTTCCTTATGCTAAGTTTAAGAACTCACAGAGAACGGGAAAGGAACTATCAAAGCTTTCAGGAAACAGGATCCTGCGATGGATAGGCCCCCGATTTTCTGGCGGATATTCTGAATGGGACTCCAATACGTACCTGGCAATGGATATCTACGCCCTGCTTGCACTGGTAGAGTATGCCCCTTCTGCCACGATCCAGCGATGGGCAGAGGCTCTGCTCCAGAAAACATTCTTTATGATCGCCTGTCACTCCCTTCAGGGAAGTCATGGGTGCAGTCATGGAAGATGTTATGTGAATGGATTAAAAACGTCTCGTGTGGAAAGTACCTCAGGATTGCAACGGATTGCCTGGGGCATGGGAGGTTTTGATTGTGAGACCTGGGCAATGGGAATGATGGCCTTGAGTGAGAAATTTAAACTTCATCCCTTAATTCGCCGCCTGGCTATAGAGTCGGTACCTATTTTAGAAACAAAGGTACATTCTTCTGGAACCTATCATTTAAGGACAGATTTGCGGCAAGGAATGTGGGAGGTAAACACGGTTTGCCGTCGGACGCAAGAGTATATCCTTTCTGCTTCCCTGGATCTTCGGCCGGGCGATCCTGGAATTCAAGAACACCTCTGGCAGATGACCTTTGGGCCTGAAGCAGTAATCTTCACAAACTGGCCGGGGAATGGGCAGGAGCATGGGAATGCCCGTCCAAATTTCTGGGCAGGATCAGCTCGATTGCCGCGTGTTGTAATGGAAGGGCGATGCATCGTCTGTTTGTATGATCCAACCTTTCAGGGCGGATTAGGGTATGGACATGCCTATTTTCCCAGGGATGTTTTCGATGAGGTTCGATTCTACGATGAATGGGTATTCGCCCGATATGAAAAGGGATACGCCGCTATTAAAGGGGATTCTTCACTACGATTGACAGAGCAAGGTAGACATGCAGGGCAGGAGCTAAGATGTAAAAACGGAGGGAGGGCCTGGCTGGCTGTGGCAGGTAGTGAGCGGGAGGACGGGAGCTTCGAGGAGTTTCAGAAGTCCCTTTTAAGCAGTTCCGTACGGATGGAACCCGGATTCTTTCATGGAAAAATACCTTCAGGAAAAGAAATTCAATATTCCTGGACAGGCCCTATTCTCATGGAAGGGAAAGAATGGACACCCAGATTCTCTAATCACTATCAAAATATCTTTACCC
>JAGODW010000354.1 GCA_017998025.1 Spirochaetales bacterium | reverse complement strand
TTGATATTCCAGGATACTGCCTTTGATAGATTTAAATACCAGAGGGAAAATAACATTAAAAAAGTACGTGTTGTGGATCGCATTTCGGATGGTTCTTTTGTAATGGTAGTTTACGTGTTGAATTACTTCATTCATATACTGATCGTAGTTGTGGAACACAATACTTTGTTCCAGGGCGCGTGGAGGTAATTTCAACTGATCCTGGTAGTTCCCCAGCGCATGAAGCAGATCGAAGAGCTGGTAGCGTCGTTCTGCATAGGTTTCAATTTTATTTGGATCATTGTTCATTTTTTGAAGGAATTGCCTGTACCGTTTGGGGAACATATAAAAGATCATTCTCCCTTTTCGGATATTGATCTTTTTTTTAATGAATAGATCTTCAATGGCCTGGATCACATGCCTGTTCCCCCGATAATATTGGGTTAGTTCAACGATCTTTTCTGCTCCAATATCACCCTTATAGAGTAATAAATTAATTTGTTCCTGAATGGATTCTGGCAAGGAGGGGTTCACTTGGACCGAGTAGGTCCGAAATGTTACGTTTTTTTTGTCTTTAAGTATCACTGAACTGAAGTGGAATAGTTCGTCCTTCGTTATTTCTTTAAAATATCCGTTCTTCTGTATCGCTTCTTTCTTAAACTCCTGGTAGTATCTTTCCACGATTCCGTTTTCATTGAGGATATTGTAAAAGGCCTCTGAAATTCTCAGGCCGCCGACAGGTGCTGTAGATTCCATCCTTTTTGCATCGATCACCGCAATACCAATCACATCCCACCGCTTATTCCCCGGCGGGCCAAAGTTCCCGATACTTACTTCTCCAATATTGGCTCCAATTCGGATACGAATTTGAAAGAGAGCATTGAACGAGTTTGCAAGGATGGCATCATTCCGCATAAAATGAATGATTTCGAATGCAGACTTAACTGCTTCTTTTTCCTCGGGGTTTTGCAACTGCTCAATAAGATCCGGGTTTGCTTCATTGAAAAGATCACAGGTTTTCTGCATCTCCACACAGGTAAAGAATAGCTCAGAACTAATATATTTAAGGGCTTCCTGCGAGCTCAAATCCTTTACCTTAGGATCGATCAGCCCACCAAAATGAAACATGATGGAATCCCCTTCGATTTTATTTAAATACCCCCCATGTTTCTGCAGAATATTTGCAAAAGCCGTATAAAGACCGTTTAGAAGAATTTGATTTTCCTTGGGGCTCAGGAATTTGGCAAGAAAGGTATAATCCGCTACATCAATAAAACCCACACCTATCTGGGTTTCAATAGAATCCCGGGGAATCCCCCCGTTTGCTATAATAGCATCTATCAACTGCCGGGGAATATAAAAATCGATGATTTCTCTACGGAATTGTTCTTCCTGCATATTCTTAAGAAGGTTTATTTCCGGAGATAACGTATCTTCCGTCTGTTCGGGTACCTGCTGCAAAATGTTGTCCAGCTCCGGATCCAGACCCGGTCCCTTTCCGAGCAAGGATAAAATATCCCTAACTACCAGTGCGCTGTACTGTGAATTTTCTGCATGTTTTTGTACAAACTCTTTGCAGAGGGAAATATAAGCATCAATACTACTATTACTTATTGAATTCATACTGCGGACACCTTTATTTTAAATTTGTTATCTATCTATACAAAAACTTTAGCGAATCTGATTCAGGAAATCAATAGTTCTAGAACCATTTATTCTCTAAGCCACGATTCTATCTGTTCTTTATGGGATTGTAAGAGGTTAAGTAGTTCGGAAAACTGATCCCCATGCAAGGTTATACCCTTCTGACCCGGGAGCCACTGCCCGTCTTTTTCGTAGTATTTGCGAATGTCCAGGTACTTTGTTTTTTTAAAACTGGAAAGACTTACAAAGATCGGCTCTCGAACCGTTGCTTCCCCGGAAGCATCTACTCCGATTTTTCCTAAGATTTTGGATTCGTTCTCCATGGCCTCTCCCTTAAGCACGGATTAACGTACAGAATACAATAATTCCTACCAGGATCCAGATTCCCAGGGTAAGAATCATTCCTATTTTTTTAAACTGCGGATCCACCTCCCATTCTGCAGAAGCCTCATAATGAGCCTGGTAGATCCTCCCGGGAATAAGATGAATCACCAGCGCTACTCCCAGCGGGATGATCAATAGATCGTCCACATACCCCAGAACAGGAATCCAATCGGGGATAAGATCGATGGGGCTTACCGCATACGCCACCACAAGCAAAGCAAGGATTTTTACAAACCCGGGCACCTCCGGGTCCTGGAAACAAAGGTATAAAGCCCGCACCTTTCGCTTTAGCTCTTTTGCCTTTCGTTCCAAAAAACCCATGAAGGAACTTTATCGGAAAAGTTTGGTTTATACAACTGTCCTGGATATGGAATATAGGGAGTTTTCGTTATATCTTTTTAGGTAAAGAAACCTTTTAAAGATGGTGTATGAACAATAAAAAGAGAGCTTTCCTGCGTATGCTGAGCTATGTACTTCTGGGAGTAGGCCTCATTTCCTGCGATATCATTTTAGGGGGTGGCGATGACGACGGTTCTTCGATAACCATAGAGGCTGTCCGTACCTTTAATGCGCAAAATATTGAAAATTATTCCTGGTATACCCTCACGGCGGATCTCCGGTACACCGGTTTTCACTGTATCGTATATGTGGATCGAACGGTATCTCCTACCCTTTCTGATGAATTGGTGAAAGAAATTGGAGAGGAGTTCGATAACAAGGTGTATAGTATTATTCATACCTATTTCGGCACAGAGTACGATGTAGACGGAAATAAAAAGGTGATCCTCCTCCTCCTCGACATTCGGGATGGGTATGGTGAGGGGAGCAGCGGAGGATATGTGGCGGGCTACTTCGATTCAACCCATATGTACAGCAGGGAAAC
>JAGODW010000353.1 GCA_017998025.1 Spirochaetales bacterium | reverse complement strand
TTTTCATAATAGAAAAAGTGTAAAGAAAAGGTGTCTTGTATGGGGGCCTTTTAGAAAGGCCCCTGGAGGTATGTTATTTCTTATACTTTGTATAGTTTTCTCTGGTAACAGGCTCAAAGGGGATTTCCACGAATTTTTCTACCGGTTCTCCTTTGATCATCTTCAGTGCAGCCTGTACAGCTCCTCTTCCCTGCGCTCCTCCGTTCTGGAATACCGTCATATCGAGCCGCCCTTCTTCGATGAATTTCAAAGCGTCAGAAGTGGCATCGACTCCTGTTACCACTACTTTATCTTTCATCTTCTTTTCCTCTAAAACCAGAACGGCTCCTATTGCCATCTCGTCATTGTTGGCAATAATGGCATCTATCTTATCCCCGCTCGCCAACCAGTTTTCTACGACGGCTACAGCTTCCGGCCTCTGGAAGTTAGCGGCCTGTTCCCGGATTACCTTCATATCAGGATACTTTGCAATAACTTCCTTACTTCCTTTCGTACGGCCAATCTGTGGTGCAGAACCTAGAGTTCCTAATAGAATGGCAACATTCCCTTTTCCATTCAATTTGTTCACTACAAATTCGGCTTCAAGGCGTCCTGCAACTTCTTCCGGAGAGGCTACGGCCACTACTTTTTCTCCCTGAAGAGCCTGATCCTCCGGTTTCCGGTTTACATAGACAAGAGGAATTTTGGCATCGTTACACAATTTTGTAATTCGAGGTGCGATGGTTTGATCGATAACGTGGATGATGATGGCATCTACTTTCTGTGTAATAAAGTTTTCAATTTGCTTGATCTGTTCATTCGGATCCCGTTTTCCATCCATAGCGATAACTTCCGCACCTACTTTTGATGCTTCATCCTTCAACTGATCCAGTAAATACCGCATAAATACGTCGTTGAAGTCTTCGATGGTTACTCCAAAGCGAATTTTTTTTGCTGCTCCTGTCTCTTTTGCACCTCCTGCAAACAGGAGCGCGCCTGCTACCATTAGCAGAACGATCATTCCTAAACCCTTTTTCATACGACCTCCTCTAAGAATGTTGTTTGCACAATATGCAAACGTTTGCATAATACGGCAGATAACTCTTAATTTTATTAGGAAATCATCCGTCGTATACGATTTTTTAATTTTAGTGTTAGAAACTAGAGTTGTCAATTTTTTTTTAGCCGAGACAACCTATTTTTTAGTATAATAGGCCATGGCTCCTTTATTAGAACCCTTTCGCCGTGCAGCTCCGGATCTTTTCCGTTCTGCCTGGGATATCCTGACGGAAACGACCGTTTTTATTGGAATGCTTCCGGACGGGGAGGGTGAGGTATACCAGGAATCACTCCGGAACTGGAGACAGCTACTTCAGACGAAATCCCGAGATCCGGAAACTGTGAAGAGCGTACGGGAAGAAATTGTAGCGTTAAGAAAAGCGTTCCGCAAGAACGGGTACGATGTTTCTCTCGGGTCACTGGATATTGTCTGCGAAGGATTCAAGAATGAGATAGCCATAAGAGAGGGGTATCAACGAATAGTAATTTTAATAGGGGCTCAAGAGATTCTCTATGAAACAGGAACGGGAAACCATCTGGATTTATGGGAAGCGTTGGAACAACGGAGCAGACGCCTATTCAGGGGCGGGGAACGAGAGTATCATCACCTCTGGTACAAATGGAAAGGGAAGATACTATACCTCGCTGGAGCGGATTCGGAAAGCAAAGAAGATTTTCATCGGTTCTGTCATATTGTGGAAACAAAAAAACTACGGCTTCTATCCGCGTTGAAACGGCTACCGTAGAAAGAATCACGAGTGTATACTGGCAGTAAAGAGGAGGGTCTATGGCGGTGATCTATCCTATGCCCCGGACAGAAGAAGAGCTGGATCTTTTATTGTCCCGTCCTACGGAGGAACTGGGAGAGTTCATGAAGAACCTTCCCGGGGATATCCTGATTCTGGGAATCGGGGGAAAAATAGGTGTAACTCTGGGGATGGCTGCCGTTAGAGCATGCCAGGAAGGGGATGTGAAAAAAACAGTATATGGTGTATCCCGCTTCTCTGATCTCACTGCCCAGAAAAAGCTTGAACAAATAGGGGTAAAAACGATCCCCTGTGATCTTCTGGACCGCAAAGCCATAGATAATTTGCCCGAGGCTTCCAACGTTATCTTTATGGCAGGGAAGAAATTCGGTACGGAAGGAGCGGCAGAAATTACCTGGACACTAAACACCCTGGTTCCTTCCCATGTTGCAGAGCGGTACAGGGAAAGCAGGATCGTTGTGTATTCTACCGGCTGTGTGTACGATTTTGTCTCTCCCGCTTCGGGAGGCTCGATAGAATCCGATCCACCAAAGCCAATGGGTGACTATGCTCAATCTGCCCTGGGGCGGGAACGAATTTTCCAGTACTATAGCCGGATCTATGGTACTCCTGTTTGTATGTTACGACTGAACTATGCCATTGATCTTCGATACGGTGTTCTTAGAGATATTGCGGATAAGGTCTTAAAAGGAGAACCGATCGATCTAACGGTAGGGAACTTCAACTGTATATGGCAGGGAGACGTGATACGACAAACCCTGTTGTCTCTGGAATACTGTGCTTCTCCTGCCCGAGTACTGAATATCACAGGACCGGAAACTGTTTCGGTTCGATGGACGGCAGAACAGTTCGGCCAGCGATTTGGTAAACAGCCCTATTTCGTGGGAACAGAGGGAAATCGGATGTACTTGAATAATGCAGCGGAAGCGACCGGACTTTTCGGATATCCCCGGGTTCCGTTGCTTCACATGATCGAGATGGTGGCTGCTTGGGTACAGGCAGGAGGACCTTCTCTGGGGAAGCCTACTCATTTTGAAGTTGTGGACGGAAAGTTTTAGGAGATAGGACATGAAGAAACAGGAGTTAC
>JAGODW010000352.1 GCA_017998025.1 Spirochaetales bacterium | reverse complement strand
ATGCCTGAAGCATTGGAGAAATGGCCGGTACCGATGTTTGAGAAATTGTTTCCCCGGCACCTCGAAATTATCTATGAGATCAACAACCAGTTTTTGAAGGAAGCGAATATTCGCTTCCGGGGAAATCCGGAAAAGCTCCGTGCCGTGAGTCTTATCGAGGAAGGGGATCCTAAACAGATCCGGATGGCCTACCTCTGCATCGTTGGTTCCCATTCTACAAATGGTGTGGCTGCCCTACATACCCAGCTGTTGAAAACAACCCTTGTGCCAGATATTGCTTCGATCTATCCCCAGCGGTTCAACAATAAAACAAATGGGATTACCCACCGTCGCTGGCTTTTGAAGGTGAATCCCGGATTGGCCAATCTCATTACAGAAGCAATCGGCCCGGGCTGGATCTACAATATGAAGGAACTGGAGAAACTTCTCCCCCTGGCGGAGGATCGAGTGTTTCTCGAAAAATTTCGGATGGTTAAACGGGCAGCAAAAGAGAAATTTGCTGAAAAAATATTAGACCAGTACAATTGGTTCCTGAATCCTGAAACGATTTTTGACTTCCAGGTAAAACGGATCCACGAATATAAGCGGCAGCTCTTGAATGCGCTCCACATCGTATACCTGTATAACCAGGTAAAAAAGAAAGGGACTGCCGGATTTGTTCCCCGGACTTTCTTTTTCGGCGGCAAAGCAGCACCAGGTTACCTCATGGCAAAACTTATCATCAAGTTCATTAACAATCTATCGACGGTGATCAACAACGATCCCGATATGGAAGATAAACTGAAGGTGTACTTCCTTCCCAACTATCAGGTTTCTCTGGCAGAAAAGCTTCTCCCCGCTGCCGAGGTATCGGAACAGATATCCCTTGCGGGAACAGAAGCTTCGGGAACCGGGAACATGAAGTTTATGAGCAACGGTGCTCTAACTATCGGAACTCTCGACGGGGCCAACATAGAAATAGCCGAAGAAGTGGGGATGGAAAACATCTTTATCTTCGGTTTAAAGGCAGAGGAGGCGATGGAGTTGTCCCGGCACTACAATGCCGTGGAATACTACGAAAAAGATCCTGAAATCAAAGAAGCCCTGGATCTGATCTTTTCTGGATACTTCAATATCAACGAACCGGGAATCTTTGATCCCCTCCAGGACATGATCCTTAATCACGATCGGTACCTGAATCTGGCAGATCTGTCCAATTATGTGGAAACTCAAGCCCGTATTTCCGCGCTCTATGCCCATCCAGAGGAATGGAACCGAAAAGCAATAATCAACGTAGCCCATTCGGGACGATTCTCCTCAGACCGGACGATCCAGCAGTATGCAGAAGAGATCTGGCACATTAAGCCCTGCCCCATCGAGCGGAGCGAAAACCCCATTGATACTCTGGAAGAAGCACGAAATCCTGCGATGAATGGGGGGTAAATACCCTCTTAAAAATTTGTAATTTTTCTTCTACGCTATATACTTATTGTTAGTTCAGTGTTACTGATCTCTCTCTAAGTAATCCTAAATCTTTGTGGAGTTTTTTTATGGTTAAAAAACTAACTCTCCTGCTATGTCTTGTTTTACTCTCTTTCGCGGGCTGCAACCTTTCAGAAGACGATTCTGATAGCCTATCTGCCCCTGATATGGGCAGTCCAAGCGACCTGTCGGCTTTTACAGGTTCTGTTCCTTCTGAGGATAAAGCACTGGCACTATTTTTGGCAGCCTATACCGCCATGAATGGTGCCATGAGCGACTTACCTGATGTAAGTCATGTTATTTCTCCTTCTATCCTCTCATCAAAGATGCTGCAACCTAAAGGGCAGGATGGAGAGGAATGGAACGACGAAGTTATTCATATAGGAGGGGGAACCATAACTCTTAATGGAACTGAGAACTCTACATGGACCGACTTTCCTCCAACGTTTGACCCAAACAAGGAGTATACGTTTACAGATAAAGAAAATATTAATATGACTGTCGATATCGAAAATGTAACCGTCCCCGAATTTGGAACGCCTACCTATACCCTAAACGGGAAATATGTAGAAAAGCTTAATATGAGCACAACTATTAAAGCAACTACGGATTCAATGGGTAACCCGATATCAGAATCAATTAAAATGAGTTTAAGTATTTCTGAACAGATGGGAATCGCGATGTCTGTAAGCAGTTCTACGGGTTTTGGTGGTAAGTTCATTGTTTCATTTCCCTTTGAATATTCCATTACGGATACTGCTGTAACTTCACCGGACGATATACCTCAGGATTTATTAGAGGAACTTGCAAACACTACGGTAACATTGAACGTATATGATAACAACAATGCGCTGAAGTACTCTATTGAATGTCACCTCGAAGAATTATTGAACATGGAGTAACCGAATTTTTGAAGCGAAGCTCCGGCCAATTCCAGGCCGGGGCTTGATATAAGTCTTATTCCCCCACCCGTCCCCTTATAGCTTCAAAATTGAGGATATCCATGTAGTCCCATTCCCGGTACGCCATAGCATAAAGACCATTTTCTGTGCAGAAGTCCACCAGGGGCTGTTCTATCCGTAAAGCGGCAAAGACCGGGCAAAGGAGTTTCTCTTCATGCTCGGGGAATAGGGCCTTGAACCGAGGAATCTGTTCCCCCAGGAATTCCGTGATGTAAGTTTTCCGGGGGCTTGCCTTTACTTCGAATAGAAATACCCTATCCTCGCAAACCGCTATTGCGTCGAACTCACCCCGAAGGTCTCCCTTCTTCCTTCGTACATGGATGGATGTCTCTACAGGTTCCATTCCAAAATATTTCTCGATCATAGGATCGATCGCGGGAGCAACAATGTCTTCTACCAGAGTCCCCAGCTTATTGGAAATCTCGCCCCATCGTTTGTTCATGCTACGGTTCTCTTCCCGCATCTCGTC
>JAGODW010000351.1 GCA_017998025.1 Spirochaetales bacterium | reverse complement strand
AATGGAGGATGAGCAGTATGACGACCTTACGCTTCTGGCGATTCGGAAAAAATAAGGGGTTCTTGGCCTTTTTGTTCCTGGTAATTGCAGGAAGTACACAGGCGGATTGGGTGCTAAGAAATACCTTTAATGGAGTATTGCATTTTCTTCTTGTTCCTATGGGAGAGGAAGGGAAGACAGGTGTGATGTACCGGGTAGACGAGGCAAAAGCATTTCTAAGAGAGAAGGATTCAGAGCTAGAACGTGTGCCTCCGTATAGCTTTTTACGGATCAAAGGGGAAGGTGGGCCCGCTCTTCTCCTGGGATTTTATGTTTCTTCGGATCGTCCTGCGTATCCCCTGGTGCGAACAAAACTCCCTTCTATTTCCGGTGAACCGGTATTTGTCATTGGGGAATTGGATCTATGGAAAGGAAAGAGCGGTCAAAATGAGGTGATCTACCCCTGGGAACTGGAACTAACGGATAGGAAGATCCAGATAGATAACCGCTATTTAGAGTGGAGAACTGTTCCTGAGGTTAAAGCATTTAATACTTCCTTTGTACCAGATACGATTTTCCGGCATAGGGGCGGAACTTCAGAAAAAGTACTCCTTTCCCAGACAAAGGAATGGCCTTCAAAGGGAACTGCCGTTGAATCTGTAAAAATAGCACTGGGAATAGAGAATCTGTTTTTAATGATCTCGGCTTTTTCTCCTCTGGAACTTTCTACTTCTTACTGGTTCTATTTAAGATCAGAAAAGATAGAGGGACCTCCAGCCTCCGAGACTCAGAAGGGGTCCCGGATTTTAGCGGTGGAAATCCCGATAGTAGGAAAAGGAGGCCCTATTCTGCTCTGGATCCCTAACTCGGAAAAGCCGATACAGATCGGTACCTATACTGCAGATCTGTTTCAGCTGGAAGGGGAAATTGAGTCTAAGTATTTGCCCGATGAAGTAAAGAGAAGTGTAGGAGAAATCTCCCGGATACTGATGAGTGTAGTTGTTCAGGGTAGAGAAGGGGCAGAAGAGTTTTTCTTGACAGAGTTTTCTGCACAGGATATCCCTCTAGTATCTGAGATTTTTCCATGAAACCAAAGTTCTACTGTGAAAATTGTAAAAATGAAGTATCTTCCCATGCGAAGGTTTGTCCACACTGTGGAAGATTTTTCAGTGAAGTTCGTTGTCCCCGCTGTGGATTTACGGGTGAGGGAAAGCTGTTTTTTGACGGATGCCCGAACTGCGGGTATCTAAGCGCTGGGTCAAGAGAAAACGCCTTGCCCGGCGGAGGATTGGAATTCGTAGATATTCCTCAATCGGAACATCCGTCTCGTTCTGATTCAAAGAAAAGCCTTTCTCTCTGGACTTTTTTAGTAATTACGATCGCTCTGGCAGGAGTTTTAGCCATGCTCCTATACGTGTTTCTCTCATTAGCGTAGGAAGCGGCACTCTCTACCTGTAATGTTGTCGTTAGTATAAAGCTCCTAAGCCGCCTCCGAGGTAGAGGGCTGTATTTCCTTCCAGAGGATGTATCCATACGATTGTAGCTGAGAGTACAAAAGGCAACGAAGGAGATGTCCAGTGGAGCTCAAAGCCGGTGTGGTAGAGAGGAAGTACCTCCCCCTTCTTAGAATCTACAGAGAATGTAGAGGAAACTGCGGCAAATAATCCTCCTAGTTCTAGAAAAATGCCGGTTCGTACAGAACCATACATGTTAAAGGATCTTTCCAGAGTATCCAGGTCGTAGGGAGAGAATGTGTATTCAGGTGAAAAAAGAATTCCTCCGTATCGATGCCTCCCTTCCAGGGAAAATCCACCGGTAAAACCGGGGATAGAAGCAAAACCGTTCGGTCTGGGATCATTAGCATAGGCTCCCTTTCCCGTGAATCCGAGGGATAGAGTTCCGTTGAACAACTCTATCCAGCGGTAGGAGAGTCCGATTCCTGCAAGAAAGTCAGGGGGAGTTTCTGCAGCTTCTATAAAGACGGAGAAGGTAGGAACGATCTCGAACCGATTTGAAACCGGGTAGGAAAACCCCACATGAGCGAGGGAGTCTGATAGATCTGCCTGCTTCGATCCTGAATGGACTAATCCCAGAATAAAGGAAGATATGTTCAAACTGCCCCTGGGAAGGGTTGGTACCCTGGGAGAGAACAAGGTACCGCTTAATCCGCTGTAGGTGGCTCGAAACCGCATTTGTAGAGATCTGTCCAGAATAACGGTAATTTTTTCCACCTTTTCAGTGTTTTCCGATGGTATAAAGAAATGGAAAACAAGGTTGTATACCCCATCCGGTAACGGGATACCTTGATTGCCTCTGCCGTCCCACTGTATTTCCTGTTTCCAGGAAACGGGCTCCGGAAATACATAGGTGTACACAGGCTGAGATTGAGAATCAAAAATCGTTAGGGTAATACGAGCCGGGGCGGTAAGGGTAAAAATAATCCGGGTATTTCCGCTGGGAGGAGGATCCTCGGGATTAAAATATCGTTTTGTAACCGTAAAATCAGACACAGAGAATGGAGCCTTTTTCCATTCGAAGGACAAATAGGAGGTTTCATTTTCCTTAATAGAAATTGAAGTGCGAATATCTTCGTATCCGAATCTACGAATCCAAATCGTATGATTTCCTATAGGAAGAACCACAATCGGTTCCTGTGTCTGCTTCCCATCCAGATAGATTTCACAATCCGGCAGAAGATTCTGAAGGGACATGTATCCAAAAAGAGCTTCTAATTCTACCTTTACCCGTACTTTCGTGCCCAATTTTACCGTAAGGGTATAGTCTTCGCTCCGATGTCCTTCTTTTTCGATTTGGATCCGATGGGTTCCCGGGAATAGATCCTTTACCAAAAGAGGAGTGATCCCTGCCGGTGTACCGTCTATTTTTACCCTTGCACCCGAAGGGAACGATTCTACTTCTAAG
>JAGODW010000014.1 GCA_017998025.1 Spirochaetales bacterium | reverse complement strand
TATAAATTTTCTCCCGGCTCTTCCCTAAATTTCTCCCCCATGTGGTAGTTAAAGTATATTCGGTAAACAAAGACCCTTGCCTATCATGGATTGTGTAGTAGTAAGTAGCCCCCTCTTTATCTTTTCGATAGAAAGTCAACATCATATATTCACTTCTTACCATCTTATCGGCGAACCTGCATCTCTTTCTAAACAGAAACCCAACGTTATTCTAGTAGGGGGCAACAGCTTTTTCAGATTCACGCCGGAAATATTGTCCCTGAGGGCCTACAATAAGGGAATACAGAATGAAGAGTTCTGGATCAACAATGCTTAAAAACACCTCATCTTTTCTTGTCCAGGGGATTTTCATTAAAACACTATCCCAAAACCTGATATCAGGATTGAGTTCATCCAGTTTGTAGGAACCCACAGACTCAATTTTAAAGTATTTCCTGGAAATGCCTAATATCCCATAAGGTAGGGGAAACTCAAGCATTCGCATATGAACGACAATATCGGGTGTATCTGTTTGGAGGTAAATTTCTGTATCAGGTGAGGTAAGAAGGAGACTTGCCCCCTCTTGCCCCACATGGAAAAACTGCAGGGTTAAACCAACAGATTCTTTAGATAGAGCACGCCAGTCTACTAGCGCAATATGAAGAATCAGTACAGGTACAAGGATAATAAGAATTAAAATACTTAATACGATATACTTTATTTTTGATTTAACAATTCCTATCAGGGAGGCCAGCAAGCCTGATATTGCCCCTATTCCAAGAATAGTTACTATCTCTCGAGCCTCTGATCGAGACCAGGGAAAACCTACCTTAAAAGAACCCCAACTTCCTATTAAAAAAAGAGCTACAGCCGCAGACATCCAGAGCAGGGCACAGGTAAGAGAATGACTTAAGCGGGAATATCTGCCATAAAATTTAAATGAAGTAAGTAGCCGGGCAATCGATATCCCAAAAAATGCGCCGGCAACTGCAATCCAGAGGACCCAATGTTCTAGAAAAAGAGCATCAATTAAAAAGGACTTGGTATTTGTCCCTAACATACTGGATAAACCATCCAGGGTCGAGTGATGAACCGGTGATTCTGCGGCATAATTCATCTGCGAGATATACCCGACCATGAGTGTGAATCCCTTCCCGTAACCATGACAGGAGAGAACGATAGTCCCCTCTTTCGATTTCCTGAACAACCCCCGGTTTTTCCCGAAGCAACGCGGCATAAAACTGAGCGGCGTACAACGTTCCCAGCGCATAGGTTGGAAAGTATCCAAAATTTCCCATAGACCAGTGGATGTCCTGCAGAACTCCCTCTGAATCATTTCTGGGTTTTATCCCCAGTAGTTCCTCCATACCGTCATTCCAGGCATCCGGAAGATCTTCCAGATCCAGAGAGTTTTCTATCAAAGCCTTTTCCAGCCTAAATCGTAACAGGATGTGGAGAGGGTACGTTACTTCATCCGCCTCAATTCGTATTGGGGAAGCCTCTACTCGATTCACTGCCTGTAAAAAATCTTTCAGGGGTACACTTTCCAAAGCGGAAATGTACTCTTTTTGCAAGATAGGATACCAGTACTTCCAGAAGGGTACACTCCGCCCAATGCAGTTTTCCCAGAACCTCGATTGAGATTCATGAATGCCCATTGAAATCCCATCAGCAAGGATCGTCCCCCGGATGAAAGAGCTAAAGCCCAATTCATACAACGCGTGACCCCCTTCATGTATAATTCCGAATAAGGAAGTGGGGAAGTAGTTAGGGTTATAGCGGGTAGTAATACGGACATCGTCCGATCCTAGAGTTGTCGTGAAGGGATGAGCAGAAATATCCAACCGACCCCGATCCCAGGGGAATCCCATGGCTTCAAGGATTCGTTTCCCAAAACGTTCTTGATCCTCTTTAGACATAGGTAGATAGAGGAAGTCTGTCTTCGGTTTCGGCAGTTTCAGGAGTTCTTTTAAAAGGGGAAGCAATTCTTTCTGCAGCTGATCGAATACCGCTGCAATTTCTTTCCCCCTCATCCCTGGTTCATATCCATCCAACAAGGGATCGTAGGGAGAATCCTTATATCCAAGAGCAGAAGCAATTTCCCGGGACAATACAAGAATTTCCTTTAGAAACGGCTTAAACAAAGAGTAGGAAGATTCTTCCCTTGCTTTTGCCCATCTGGCCTGACCAATGCTCGTGGCATGAGCGAACCGGGACACTAACCAGGAAGGGATCTTCACAGCCCGCTCGTGCGTCCGCTTCCATTCCCTTAGAAAGGCAGCCTGTATAAAGGGATCTGAGGTTTGCTCCATCTCTTCTGCGTTGAAGGCTGCTTCAAGGATATCTTGAGTTTTCGGAGAGATGATCTTTTCATGAATGAGGGTTTCTACGGCAGAAATTTGTTCTGCTCGTTCTTCAATTCCCTTACCCGGCAGATAGGTTTCCTGATCCCACCCTAAAAGGGCTGACACATGCTTTAAAAGAACTATTTCATGATCCAGAGCTCTTAATTCTTGTAGTGGATTCTGCAAGCTTCTCTCTCCTAATAGAGGCTTCAGGGTAAATCTTTTTTCTCGATCTTCTCCCGTAAGAACAATGAGAACTCGTCTAATTTTAATCCAGATTTTTGTTCTCCGCTTCGGGTTCGTACGGATACCGTGCGGGATTCTTGTTCATTTCCCCCAACGATAAGCATATAGGGGATCTTCTCCGTCTGTGCTGAGCGTATTTTGGCGTTCATTCTATCTGTGGAGAGATCCGCATCTACGTAGAATCCTTCGTTTTTCAAAAAGTTCATTACCTCTTCGGCATAGGGATTGAAGGTTGTGGCTACGGGTATCACCCGCGCTTGAACAGGTGAGAGCCACACAGGAAACGCGCCGCTGTAATGTTCTATCAATACCCCGAAGAACCGCTCCAGAGAACCCAGAAGAGCGCGATGCACCATGAAAGGACGCTTTTCCTTACCATCATGATCCGTAAATGTTAAGTCAAATCGTTCTGGTTCATTGAAATCAAACTGTATCGTGGTCATTTGCCACTCACGGCCCAGGGCATCCTTTACTTTCAGATCGATTTTAGGTCCATAGAACGCTCCGCCTCCTTCATCTATTTCATACGGCAGGTCCTCCGTTTCAATAGCTTTTCGTAGAGATTCAATGGCAGTATTCCAGGCTGAATCCTCTCCAATGCTCCCTTCCGGCCGGGTAGCCAGGTACGCTTTAATATCTTTGAATCCAAAGTCTTTCCAGATTTTGAGTGAAAACCGGAGCACTTCAAGTATCTCGGACTCGATCTGATCAGGGGTACAGAAGATATGGGCATCATCCTGGGTAAATCCCCGTACCCGTAAAAGGCCATGAAGCACGCCGGAACGTTCATACCGGTAAACTGTACCCAATTCAGCCCAGCGTAATGGAAGATCCCGGTAAGAGCGGAGTTGTGTTTTATAGATCAGAATATGGAAAGGGCAATTCATCGGTTTGATGTAATAATCCTGCTCATCAATCTTCATCGGTGCATACATGTTTTCCTTATAGAATCCCAGGTGGCCTGAGGTTTCCCACAACCAGGAACGACCGATGTGAGGAGTATATAATAATTCGTACCCATTCTTTCTGTGTGCATTTCTCCAATAATCTTCCACAGCTTGCCGGATTCTCCCTCCTTTTGGATGCCAGTATACCAATCCTGCCCCTGCTTCCTCGTGAGTTGAGAAAAGGTCTAATTCTTTTCCAATTTTTCGATGATCTCGTTTTTCAATTTCCTCTAACCGATCGAGATACGCTTTCAAGTCTTCAGGACGTTCCCACGCGGTCCCGTAGATCCGCTGGAGCATTTTATTTTTTTCGTCCCCCCGCCAATAAGCGCCTGCTACAGATACTAGTTTGAAAGATTCCGGGTGGATTTCTTTTGTACTCTGTACATGCGGACCCCGGCATAGATCGGTAAATTTTCCCTGCGTATAGATCGATACCTCTTCCTGTTCCGGGATCGCTTCTAAAAGTTCCAATTTATAGGGCTGATCTAGAAAGCGTTTACGTGCCTCATCCCGGCTGATTACCTCACGACAAAACTCGTGCCCCTCCTGGATAATCCGACGCATTTCCTCTTCGATCTGCTTAAGATCTTCCTGGGTAAGCGATCGAGGAAGATCGAAATCATAGTAAAACCCATCCTCAATAGCGGGTCCTATCGCAATTTTAGCCTCGGGGAAAATTCGCAGTACAGCCTCTGCCATCACATGGGAGGTAGAATGACGAATCTTCTGCAATCTTTCGGTATTGTTTTCCATTTCCTACTTCCTTTTATTCTTTAGTATCTCGTTCAATAAAAAACCCTTATGCTCCTTCATCCATACGAATTCCCTTGGGAATCAATCGTAAGGACGAAAAGCCTAAGGGTTCTCTCGTACCCCCGCTTTCCGCGGTTCCACCTTACTTCAGGGCCCGCCTTCCGGCCTCCCTGCACCTCAATTCTAAATTTGTACCGACTCCAGAGGTAGTTTTCACAGGCGCTTATGCCAGGACCCTTCCAGCCACGAGCGTCCCTCTCTCTTGACACAGTTCGCCGCTACTCGTCTCTATCACCGCCGAATACGGATTATAAAGTAGAAAAAGCTGACTGTTTTGTCAAGTTCCGTCATCTCCAATGGCAGAAACAGGACAGGATTCCAGAGCAGCCTCAACATCCGCCAGTTCCTCTTGAGTCGGTTGCTTCTGAACATATGCTTTCTCATCGTTGTTCAGTACAAATACCGAAGGGGCTGTACTCGTACAAAGCCCACATCCGATACAGTTCTCATCTACGTAGTACTTACCCGGTACGTTATCCGATACCTTTTTCGATTTATCTGCCATTTACAAATCCTCCTGAAACAAAGGTAGTTTAACCCCAGTTTAGAAACGGTATCAAATGTTACGATTTGCTATTGGTTACACTAACGGTACAAAGCGAACCCCGATAAGGGTTCGGGTTTTGAACGTTCCATCCGGAAGTTTCTCTACCAATACCAGATCCTGAGAAAAGAACGAGTTTCCCAGGGGAAGAATCATCTTCCCTTCCGGTTTTAACTGATCGATTAACGGAGGAGGAATAGAATCTGCTGCAGCAGTTACAATGATAGAATTAAAGAGAGATTCCTCTTTCCAACCTTCTGCTCCATTTCCTACCCGGATATGAACGTTTGTATACCCGAGTTCAGATAATCGTTCCCGTGCCCGTTCAGCGTGGATAGGGCGAATTTCTATTGAATACACCTCTGCTCCCAGTTCAGCCAGAACCGCTGCCTGGTACCCGCTCCCTGTTCCGATCTCCAGAATGCGATCCCCGGGTTTTGGATCCAGGCATTCTGTCATATATGCTACAATATACGGCTGAGAAATTGTCTGCCCCTCTCCGATCGGAAGAGGCTGATCTGAATAGGCGGAGAGCCGGAGATGCCCGGGAACAAAAAGATGGCGGGGAACCCTTTTCATGGCATCCAGCACACGGCTGTTCGTTATTCCCCGCCGGGCAATTTGATCCCGAACCATCCTCTCAGCCTCTTCCTTCCAATCTTTCATTCCGGGTAACCTCCTGTATGCTCCTCAACGTTTGAAAGATATTTTTCCAGCCGTGCACAGAGAGAATGCACCAATCGTAAATCGGAACCGGACAATAAAGCCAACCGTTCTACAAGTCGTTTTCCTACCAGGTTATCTGGAGAAAAACCGATACGGTACAGGAGGATTTCCACCCTTCTTCTTAACGCACTGTACACAAGGAAAGGAGACGTTCCTGTAGATGAGGATTCTGTGCTGCGGAGGGGGGAGAGCTCATACGCATACACCATGACCGCCTGTGCGAGATTAAGAGAAGGGTACTGAGCAGCCAGAGGAACCGAAGAAAGGCAATGGGCCGATTCTAATTCTGCATTCGTTAGTCCGGATTCTTCTCTTCCAAAGAGTAGGGCTGTTTTACGCACAATCCCTTCTTTTTTTTGTAAGAGTTCTCTTAATGCAGGAGGATCATAGTAATCATGATGCAATGTCCTTCTGCGGGCAGTAGTAGCTACCACAAAATCTATATCTTGTATCGCTTCACCAAGGGTAGCAAATTCTTTTGCTCCTTCTAGTATATCCTTTGATCCATGAGCAGTCCAGCAGGCCTTAGCTTCCCCGTGGACCCGGGTATTCACAAGAGCCAATTCATGAAATCCCATGGTTTTTAAGGCTCGAGCAGCAGAACCCACATTCTCCGGAACGGCTGGTTCAACTAATACAAATCGTAGATCCATACCTACTACTATACCTCTTGTTCTCCTTTTAGGCATCTGATACGGTAGCCTGGGAATAACAGGATGTTTTTTGATCGGATGATACCTACAGGAAACAACTTCTGCCTCCTCCTGGCGCTTCTTCTACTCGGGGGTTGTACTCCCCAAAGCAGCCCTGTGCCGATTCATCCCCGGTTTCAATTTACCCAGGACCAGCTTCTTTCTCTCCTGTCCGATACCGGGAAAGAGACACTGGAAGCAGTGAAACAGAACCCCTATCGATTTCTTGAGTTGTTGGATTCTATCCTGGCAACAGAAAAGGATTTTCTTTCCCTCGTTGATAAAAATCATTCTTTGCCCGAGAACTGGGAGCCGGGAGATCTAGTTCCGCTAGAAAAGTTCGGTATCCGTACTTCAAGAGCGGGTCTCCTTTTAAGAAAACCTGCTGCTCTTGCCCTGGCAGAAATGGCACAAGCAGCGAGAGATGATGGGATAGAGTTGCTGGTTTCATCTACATATCGTTCTTATCAATACCAGAAGGAAGTCTATCAGCGGGTAGTAAACGAATTAGGGAAAGAGGCAGCGGATCGGGAATCCGCTCAACCGGGATTCTCCCAGCACCAGTTAGGCACTGTAGTGGATTTCGGTTCAATTTCCGATTCCTTTACAGGCACTCCTATGGAACAATGGTTAAGCCGCAGAGCCCGGGAATTTGGATTTTCCCTATCCTATCCAGAGGGGAAAGAGACTGAAACAGGATACCGGCACGAGAGCTGGCACTACCGTTTTATCGGGAAAAAGGCTGCTGAAATGGAACGGGATTTCTTTCAGGGAAATCAGCAACGCTTTCTGGAATTCCTCCACCTAAAGGGCGAAACAATAGAGAAAGCCTGGAAACCGGTCCTTCCCTAGGATACATTCGATTTTCCTGCTGTTCGATGGATAATCCGTGCTATCGGACGGCAGAATTATTTTTTTCGGGTCGATAAATATGTAAAAATCGGGCTGACTTTCTTTCCAGCAAATTTGTTACCGTAGAAGCAATGCTCTTTCCGTTTAACCCACAGTCGGATAGAAGTTCTTCCCTGCTTGCATGGGGCAAAAATCGGTCAGGAGCTCCTAAATGGACATAGGTACTAGAACACCCCCACTCCATCAGTAATGATCCAATTCTTTCTCCCATTCCACCGCTATAGGCTGCATCCTCTGCCAGCACGACAACCCGGTACGGTTCCAGCACTTCACGGAGGAATGCTTCATCCAGAGGCTTTAAAAACCGCAAATTGTAGATGTCTGTCGGTATCCCCTCTTGAGAGAGAAGATTCGATGCTTTTTCTACCTCATTCAGGAGCCCCCCCACCGATAGTAACAATACGGAAGCTCCCTGTTTCTGTACAAAAACGCCCCTTCCCGGGATTAACGGAGCAGACAGTACCGGATACTCCTTCCCACAGTCGGCTTTCGGGTATCGGATCAGTACCGGCCCTGTTTGTTGAAAGGCAAAAGAGAGCATGAGATCCAGTTCCTCCCCTGATGCAGGAGCTAAAAAAGTTAGGTTGGGGATGGAACGAAACAATGCGATATCGTACAACCCCTGGTGGGTTTCTCCGTCCTCTCCTACAAGGCCTGCCCGATCCAGTATAAACACTACTGGCAGTCCTGGAAGGGCTACATCATGAATCACCTGATCAACGGCCCGCTGGATAAAGGTAGAATACATAGCCACTACCGGCCGCATTCCTGACGTCGCAAGACCTGCGGCAAAGGTTACCGCATGCTGTTCCGTAATGCCTACATCGAAAAACCGGTTCGGGAATCGTTCCTGAAAGAGAGAAAGTCCCGTTCCCTTTGCCATCGCTGCCGTAATAGCTACGATTCGTTTGTCTTCCTGTGCGTGGCGAAGAATCGCTTTAGAAAACCGGTCGGTGAAGCTTACGGTGGGAACTGTTTCGATTTTGCCATCTTCAACGGAAAAAGGAGATACTCCGTGAAATATGGAGGGATTGTTCTCGGCATGTATATATCCCTTGCCTTTGGTTGTGTACACATGTACGACAACAGGCCGCTGAATACCCTTTATCTTCTGGAACACTTCCCGCATAAGAGGAATATCGTGTCCATCCAGAGGGCCAATATACTCAAATCCCAGGTCTGCAAACAAACTTTCCTGCAGAACCAGGGCTTTTACCCCCTTTTTAGCCCGCTGGATGAGATCCATCAGCTGAGAACCGTACACCGGAACCCGTTTTACCGTCTCGTCGATCCGATCCCGGATATCCTGATACAATCTTGTTGCAGTAACTCGTGATAGATAGGAAGAGAGAGCACCTACATTTTCCGAGATGGACATCTTGTTATCGTTCAGTACTATGATAAGGTCTTTTCCCAGATGGCCGGCATGGTTCATACCCTCCAATGCCATCCCCCCGCTGAGCGCCCCATCGCCGATTATGGCAATTACCTTTCCCGGCCTATTTTGAAGACCATACCCTACCCTTATTCCTAACGCAGCAGAGATGGAGGTAGAAGCATGACCCGTTTCTACCACGTCATGAACACTCTCACTTCGTTTTGGGAATCCGCTCACCCCCCCTTTTTTACGGAGGGTATGAAATGCAGGATACCTCCCCGTAATTAACTTGTGGGGATAACATTGGTGTCCCACATCCCAGATGATCACATCCTTTGGGCTTTCAAATTCTGCATGCAAAGCCAGGGTAAGCTCAACAATACCGAGGTTGGATGCAAGATGTCCGCCATTTTGACTAACCACATGGATGATTTCCCGTCGAATCTCTTCCGCTAAGGGGGGGAACAGGTCCGGCGGAAGGTTTTTTAAATCAACCGGCTCCCGAATAGAACTCAGGAGTCTATTCCGGCTTTCCATACCATCTCCTTCCGGTTATTCCCTTTTACTGAGTGAGGAAAATCATTTATTTTTTTTCTTATGCCGATTCTTTCTAAGTTTTTTCTTTCGTTTATGGGTCGCTATTTTTTTCTGTTTTCGTTTTCTTCCGCAAGGCACAGTTGAACTCCCCTACTGATAGATTCCCGACTTTAGATCATCAGATCAATAGGCGATCATTATGCATAAAGGGTATAAGTACGTCAATAGCGCTGAAAACATGTGCATACTTTCATTTCTTGCAAGGCTTTACGGAGGGAACGGAACGAAGGATTTTCACCCTCGAACAAGGTAAACCGGCTTCCGATCTGCTCTAGAATATGCGCGTCTGAGTTGGAAACCAAAGGTACAGTTCCCGTGTTTATGGAGCAAGGCCAGTGGGTAATCTCCAGGGCTGAGTAGTGCATCTCGGGGAGTATTCCCAGTTGACTCAGTAAACTGAAGGAAGGACGCTCAATGTGAGCAGGAATAAAGAGTCCCTCCAACTCAAAGATGATTTTACGCGTTTCTTCTAGAGAAAAGGACACCCCGGCTATCAGGTATTTATCCACCTCCCCCAGAATCTCCTCTGCATCGTTCACATATACCTGGTCTCCCTGCTTTTCCGGATCATGCCGCACGGGAGGTAGAGCCTCGTAGAGGAGTTCCCCCAGGCGGAGGGCTTGTTCAACTGTCTCAAACAAAGCTAAAACATGAATTTCCTCAGCAGTGGTAACTTCTATTCCGAAGGCAGCCTCAATATGTTCCCTCCTGCAGGCAATTTCAAATGCAGGACAATTTAGGGCTGTATTATGATCGGTTAATGCCACAAGGGAGAGACCGATTGACACAGCCTTTTCCGCAATCCGCCGGGGAGACAGGGAGAGATCCCCGCAGGGGCTAAGACACGAATGGATATGGAGATCGGCAGAGAATTCCATCTTACGCAGGATTTGGATATAGGATCTGAAATAATTTTCCAGAAAGGATGAATTGATTCTCTCCCGATCGAAAAAGACCAATCTGTTCTTCCCGGGCTGCCTCGATCATATCTTCCGGGAGAGGACGGTTATTGGCAATAATTATCGCAGGGATACCAATAAGGCCAGCCACCGCGATGGTGTTTTTATGAGCCTGGATAGTGATCAATACCTGCCCTGCTTGAGCATGGGCCATTACATCGGAAAGAAGATCAGAGGTATAGCCCCCCTGTATAGGTTGATCCTGGAGTAACGGCTGTACTTCCTCTAACCCAAGTTTCTTCACCAGTTCACCTACCTGCATCGGAACCTCCTAAAATTTAAAAGCTTAGCGTTTCCCCTCTGTGACACTCTATGCATTCTTTGCTTCATCCTCTGCCTTAGAACTGCCGGATAGATAAATCGCCGCCCGTACCCGAGTTCCTTCTCCCTTCTTAGATTCTATTGTAAACTCATCGGAAACTCGTCTTGCATTGGGGAGTCCCATTCCAGCCCCAAATCCCAGAGAACGGATCCATTCATTGGCCGTGGAGTATCCTTCCTCTAGAGCCTGATTGATATCCTCGATTCCCGGGCCGGAATCCTGTGCAAGGATTTCTACCCGGTCTCCTCTTTGGATAAAAATAAGAGTTCCCCCTTCAGAATGGACTACCAGGTTCATCTCCAGTTCATAGGATGCTACGGCAATTCTTCGAAGCACCTGAGGACCCACTCCTTTCTCCATTAATCGTCTTTTTATATCTGCAGATGCTTTCCCCGCATTCTCAAAATCGAACTTACGAACATTGTACTCAAGCCGAAGGTCTTCGCCCGGCAATAAATGAGGAGAACTAATCTTTTGTTCTAGTTTCTCAACTTCCTTGTTTGCCTCGACCAGAAGTGCAATAATAATATCCCGACTGGTAATAATACCTACCAGCTCTCGATTTTTATTTAATACCGGGAATCTCCCGTATCTATACTTATCCAGGTACGATATCGCAAACTGTAGAGGCATATCATCTTCTAAAACAATAAGGTTGCGACTCATGTGTTTTTCTGCAGGATCTTCGATGTATCCCCCATCCAGGGCAGAGATAATGTCATCCATAGAAACAATCCCTAACAAGCGCTTCCCCTTCTGGTCTGTTATAGGAACACCAGTAATGCTCTTCTCTTTCATTATCTGCTGAATCTGCCGCAAGGTTGTATTCTTTCGGGCTGTAATTACTTTACTGGTCATTACATCCTTTACTTTTAAGCGATAGATTAAGTCTAAGAGAAAAGGAGGAGAATCCTGAGTGTTAATCGGGATAGAACTCATAGGCTAGTGACCTTTCCTCTCTTTCTCTAATTCGCATCCTACTATATAGCAAACTTTATAGTTACTTAAAGGGGTAGAAAGAAGGGTTACTCCATACTCCTTCGCCAGCTGAACCATCCCATTTTGGGGCTGTTTGCCGTTTACCAAAAGGACAGCAGGGGCACCGACAATATCCGCTGTTCGTATTACCTGTTCAGAATTGAGAGACGTAGAAATAAGGAAACACTCCTCACTGGAAGTAAGTACATCACTCATTAAATCGGAAGCGACAATAGCTTTTATTTCCACATCTTCAAATCCCTTTCCCTGCGACAGAACCGTACAGGGTATCAGTTTCGTTAACGTTGTAAGTTTCATACGATACCTCTTACCATTTCCAGATCAAATAAATTCGAGAGGTTCTGCCAGTCGGTCTGCTAGTTTAACCAGATAAAACAGATTCTCGATCTCCAGCCCCAGGTTTACATTGTGAATGATGCATCCTTTATTATTGCATTTTAACTCTACAGGGGCAAAGTTTAACACTCCCTGTATCCCGGCACTGGTCATTTGTTCCAATACCTGAGAAGCGGCGGAATCTGGTACGGCTATAATACCCACCGTTATTTTGTGTTCTTTTATGAATGCAGGCATCTCTTTTACATCCATGATAGGAATCCCCGCTTTAGGTTCTACCCGACCTGGATCTATATCAAACGCTGCTGCGATATGGATCCCCTCTTTGGCAAACTCCTTGTACTCCATCAAGGCTGAACCTATCCTACCGCAGCCTGCAATAATGATTTCATGGGGCAGGTTCTTCCCGAGAACATTGCTCAATAATTCAATCAGGGTATCAATGTTATACCCTCCTCGCTTATTCCCCGGGATATTGATCATGGAAAAATCCTTTCGGACCACCGCTGGAGTAACACCGATGGCATCTCCCAGGTTGTTTGAAAATACTTTGACAAACCCCAGCGACTTTAGCTTTTGTAGAACTCTTAAGTATCGCGCTAAGCGCAATATTGTGCTCTTATTCAGGTTTTTTACCATTCTGTTGTTCTCCTGTTCACAATATAATGAATAATATAATTCTATCTGCTACTCTTTGCAAGCTGTAGTTCTTACTGTTGATTTTTTTATCGAATCACTATAAAATCCCTTCATACATTCCCAACAATGGGATGAGGAGGATATATGGCTGTTGCAGCAGAAGAAATCAAACTCACCGAAGGCCTAAAAAAGTTTATCGGAGAGTGGAAGGACAAACCAGGGAATCTAATCATGGTTCTCCACAAAGTGCAGGAAGAATATGGGTATATACCCCGTCCTGTAGCGATTCAGTTAAGTAAAGAAATGGATGTCCCGCTCGCAAAGATCTATGGCGTAGTGACATTTTACCATTTCTTTAAAGTACGGAAACCCGGCAAACATAAAATTGCCGTGTGTATAGGGACCGCCTGCTACCTAAAGGGGGGGCAAGACTTGCTCTCCGAACTGGAAACCATTCTGGATACCGGTGTGAACTCTACAACGGAAGATGGAGTATTTTCGATCGAAGCGGTCCGGTGTGTGGGATGCTGTGGCCTTTCTCCTGTTCTTATGATGGATCAGGAAGTATACGGGAAAGTTAAAAAAGATCAGTTAGCAGAAATCCTCGCAAAATATCGGGAAAAATAGTGCATTTTAGTATAGGGGACTATATCGAAGATCTGGCCCATAACGCGCTGGAGGCGGGTTCGCCTATTACGCGAATAGAGGTATTAGAAAAAGAAAATTCCCTGGAAGTATGTGTGGAAGATACAGGAAAAGGCATGACACCGGAGCAATTAAAGCGTGCACAGGACCCGTATGGAACGGATGGCGTCAAACATCCCGGTAGAAAAGTCGGGTTCGGATTGCCGTTTCTTATCCAGTGCGTGCAGGCGGTTCAAGGAGACTTCCAAATTCAGTCTAAACCAGGGAA
>JAGODW010000350.1 GCA_017998025.1 Spirochaetales bacterium | reverse complement strand
GAATAAGGAGGGGCAGATTGTTGCCTGCTTTTTGGTACAGTTTTTGAAAGAAGTTGTCTTCCGGATAGTACAGCCGGTATAGATAGAGGTACGCATTGTTTATTGGAAGCTTAGAGAAAGACTTATAGGCATCTGAACGAAACTTTTTCTCGTACGATTCTTCAAACTCCTGCTGGAAGCGTTGGATTGTTTCCTTCTTTTGGATAAGCTTCTCTTCCCTGCTCAGGGGAGAGAAGTAAAGATTTTCCAGGGCTTTAATCAGACGTCGGATTTCCTTGAGAAAGGTAGCCTGGTCTTCTTCATAGATTTTAAGGCTGGCGTATTCTTCGGAATCTTCACCGTACCGGGAGAGGATATACAATCGGCTCCCCTCGTTGCCTACAAAAGAGGCGAACTCTTCGTTAAACCGGGACTCCCCCTTAAGGAATACCGTAGCATGGGTCTGTTCATGGATAATTAGTTCAGCCAGACGATGGATGCTATAGGAACGCATAAAAGAGTAGAGGGGATCGGAAAAGTATCCCAGAGTGCTGAAGGCGTCTACCCCCCGTACCCTTACATCCAGATCTCTGGCTTTTAATTTTTCTGTTTCTTTTCGTGCATCTTCCTTATTAAAAAATCCCTTGTAGGGGACTTTCCCTACAATAGGGAAACTCCACTCATAGGGAGTAAAGGAAACGGGATCTGAAGCCGAAACGACGTATGCCAGCAGATTCCGATCGATATTTACATACCGGCTATAATTGCTGTCTTCCCTAAGACCTAAATCACGCAAGGCAAACTCTTTTATGTCCAGGACCTGCTTGAGGAATTTTCGAGTGTCCGGATCGAGGGCTTCCTCTTTGAGCAGCTGTTCTATGGGTTCAGCGCGGGATTGATAACCCAGCAGTGTAGTTCCCTGTTTCAGGATATAGCATCCGGTGGAAAGAAACGGAAGGACAAGGATGAAACAGATAATCCATCGCTGTTGTGTCTTCATGGTGTGCTATGTTTTATCCGGGGAGATTGTTGAAAGGCCGGGCAATGGGATCCCGTAGCACGGTACACTTCCATACTGGGAAGTTCCCTGCTTTTAATGTTGAATACTGTACAGCCCCGGGGAAACTGGGGATCCCATGTGACGAAGAAGTAACTGCATTGTAAGCAGTTGGGTGGATGAGAAGGAGGAGAAGTCATACCCTAGAACAATCTCCCCTGTTGAGATTCATACTCTTCCAGATACCCATCGTACACCTTCATAATTCGCCGTATCAAGGGAGAAATAGTAAGATTGTGCAACCCCAGTTTCCGCAGGGGCATAACTTTCGTGGAAGTGCTGGTAAGAAATATTCCTTGCTGGGAGGGTACCTCCGTTGCCCGAAGTTCTTTTTCCTCGACAGGGATTCCCTCGAGCTGTAAAGCCTCGGAAAGGGTGATTTTCGTTACTCCTTCAAGAACCTGACCGCGAGGGGGGGTATATACGCGCTCCCCATCGGTGAAGAAAAGATTTGTCCGGGTACCTTCGGTGAGGCGGCCTCCCCTATCCTGGAGTACTGCATCGTAGGCTCCTTCCCGGCGGGCTGCCCGGAGAGCAAGCGTACTGACCAGCATGTTGAGTGTCTTGGCTTCAGGAAAGACCCGTTCTCCGGGATAGATCAGGGCAGTGGCCCCTTGTTTATAGTCTCTTCGATCGGGAAATAGAGGATTGAGGGTCATGATGTACAACCGGGTATGCTCCAATGAATCCCCGCCAATAAGGAGTACCTTTATATTTGCCTGTTCAGTTCGGTTCGCCTGCGCCAGTTCAAGGATCCAGCGTACAATCTCGCCTTTCTGAAAGGAGTGTTCTAATCCTATTACTCTAGCCGAATGGAAAAGTCTTTCCTCGTGGAGAAACGGGAAAAATAGAACTCGATTTCGGACTTTCAATGTTTCGTACACGCCAAACCCATAGGAGAAGTTTATATCGTCCACAGGAATTACTGCCTTATCGATCGGGATCAAAGACCCATTGTATGAACACCAGGGGCCGATCATAATTGCCTCCGAACATTTACAAAATTAATATACGATTTTAGTACCCTTCGATCCGCCTCAGCCCAATCTAGGGTTTGTAAGTTTTCTGGTGTATCCCACCGAACCGCATCATGGTCGTGTAGTACATTTACCGTAGAACAGGGCTTACAGATAAAGGGATATAACTGTATCGTAAATTGGGGATATGGATAGTACACGGGAGATAAGGAAAAGAGCATTTCTACCTCTAGTTCCAGTTCCTCCTTAAGCTCGCGGAGAAGACATGCTTCCGGGGTTTCTCCCGTTTCTATCTTTCCTCCGGGGAATTCCCATTTTCCAGCCATACTGTTTCCGCTGCTGCGTCTAAGGGCCAGGATCCGTCCGTTCTGCTGAAGGATGGCGCACGCCACAGGGAGGGATTTCTGTTCCATTGGGGGTATGATAGGTATTCTCCCTAAAAAAAGCAAGGAAGGCTGTGGAAAGTCACCATTCTCTCTTTTGGTTCTTGACATTCAGATAAGAAATACCTATACTGGCTGTGAAATATTTCACAGCTTATGTGGGGTTGTGCAATGTCACCGGAGACAAATAAGTTCAGAAATCTTCCGAATCCGACCCTGGAACGGTTGGCGCATCTATACGTAATCCTCGGTAAATTGATTTCCCTGGGAACCTTACGGAGCCAGGTATCTTCCAGAACGCTCAGTGAACTGATGGGTGTTCCGGATCATACTATTCGAAAGGATATTAGTCTTTTGAAAGGTGAGCGGTATTTCTGGGGAATGAAAGATTTAAAGACCAGTCAGGGATACCTGATAGAACAATTGAGGGCTCTTATCGGAAAGACGCTGGGACTGATCCGACCGAGAACTGTCTGCATTGTGGGATTGGGGAATATGGGCACAGCGATTCTCAATCGAAAGATCTGGAA